>NZ_JBNNJZ010000001.1:13900-119891 GCF_050270335.1 Streptomyces sp. NPDC059900 | reverse complement strand
CCTCGCCCCCTTCGGACCCGAGACAGGAGCACCACCCCATGAGCCGCATCCCCGACCGCGTCGCGTTCGCCTCGCTCGACACTCACCGCCTGATCGTCACCGTGCCGAACGAGGGACCGGCCGACGTGGCGTGCAACCTCCCCCGCCCCGTGGCCGCCGACATCCTGCGACAGCTCGCCAACTCCCTTGAGAGCCCCGCCGGCGCGTGCGACACCGCGTACGCGACCGGCGCGCCGTGCCCCCTTCATGACGCCCCTGTCCCGCCGCGCCCGACCGGCCTCGACGACCTGCTCGCCGCCGTCGCCGACCAGCTGCCCGACGACGCTCCCGACCTCGCCGCCGCCGGCCTCGCCGCCATGACCACGCCCGAGCAGCGCGACCAGGCGCAGCGCCCCACGACGGATTGGGTCGCCGACGTACGAAGCGCCCTCGCGTTCAACGCCGAGGCCAGTCACCCCGTCGTAATCACGCTGCGCGACGTGCTGCTCGACGACGCTCACCGCACGCCCGAGCAGGCCCTCGCCGCCGCCCTGGTCCTGCTCGCCGCCCACACGCGCGAGCTGTCCGACCTCGCCCGCCGCGACACCGACGAGTACCGCGACGAGCACGGCGTGAACCGCGGCACGCGCGGCCTGCTCACCGGTATGCAGCACACGCGGAAGCTGCTCGACCGCCACGCGATCGGCCTCGACGCCCAGGTCACCGAGTGAGCGGCACAGCATGGGCGATCGTCGTCGCCCTGGTCGTCGCGTCCGGCGCGCCCCTCGGTTGGTGGGCGTGCCGGCGCGACCCCGGCCCCCTCGCCCGCCCTCGCCCGCGCATGGTCCGCGGGCAGGGGTGGCGCTACTACGCCCACCGCGCCGGATTGCTGCTGTCCCCGAGCCTGCTCTATCTCGACGTGCCGTTCGGGACCGCTCGACAGCGCCGCCGCCGCGCCGACCGCGCCCTCGCCCGCCTCGCCCGCGAGGGCCGCGCCTGCCCCCAGAGCTGCACCACATGCCGAGCGCTCACCGAACGCGCCAAGGAGAACGACCGATGACCAGCACCGCGCCGCGCAGCCGCCGGCACTCCCGCACCAAGGGACGCGACCACGAGCGCAGCGACCGCCGCGCCGGCCTCGACATCCTGCTCGCCCGCCTCGACCGCGGAACCCTCTCCCGCACCGAGGCCGCCCTACTGCGCGAGTACGTCAACGAGGAGCAGCGCACCGCCGACGAGTCACGCAAGGCGAACGCCGGCTCGACGCGCGCCCTCGCCCGCAACCGTGCCGCCGCCGAGGCCGCCATCGTCGAGGCCGAGCAGCGCGCCCGGCAGGCCGAGGCCGAGCGCGACGAGTTGCACGCCGCCCTAGGACTGGCCCCCGGTCAGCTGCACAGTGCCGCGGTGAGCGCCATTCACGGCAGGGGCGCCAACATCCGGGAACTCGCGACCCGCGTCGAGCAGGCCGAGGAGATAGCGCGCGCCGCGCACCAGTGCAGCAACGAGGCCGAGCGCCACCGCGCCGCCGCCGAGCGCACCCTCGACCGCGTGCGCGACCTCGCGCACCGGATGCGCGCCGGTTCCCCCATGGGCGCCGCCGCCATCTACGCCGAGCGCATCGAGCAGGCCCTCGACGACGACGCCGACGCTCTCAACGCCGGACAGATCGCCATGCACGCAGCGTTCGCCGAGGCCGCCGAATCGACCGAGGTACGCCTCGCCGAGCAGCAGCGCGACCACGACATCGCCCTCGCCACGGCCGAGCAGCGCATACGCCGTCTGGAGAAGGACGCCCGCGACAACGGGGCCGACGCCCGAGCCGAGCACAAGCGCGCCAAGGCCGCCGAGCAGCGCCTCGACGCCGTCCGCGCCGCACTGCCCGACGAGCCTCGCCCGCGCCTAGGACTGCCAACCGACCTCGCGTACGCCAACGGACGCCACGACCTCGCCGAGCGCGTGCGGTACGTCATCGACCAGGCCGCGACGTGACCGAGGAGCAGCCGGCCACGCCGCCGGCCGTCGACCCCGAGCAGCTGCGCGAGGCCGTCGAGCAGCTGGGCACAGCACTGCGCGCATGGGTCGAGGCGATCACCCCCGCCGTGCGCGCCGCCGCCCAGGCCCTCGCCAAGGCCGCGGAGGCCGCCCGGAACGCCTGCCCGGACGACTACGCCCTCGCCCCGCCGCCGCACCGCCCGCGCGACCGCCCCGCGTGGCAGTCACCCCACGGCCCCGCCCGCCCCGCACACCGCAGATAGCCCAGGAGCAGCGCACATGACGACCGCCCTCGCCCCCACCGTTCCGCCGATGGCCCGCCGCGCCGCCGTCGACCTCGCCGCCGTACGCGAGCAGTGGGGCGACCTGCTCGCCGCCATCGGCCGCCGTCCGGCCGCGACGTGGCCGCCCCGCGAGTGCACAGGCTTTCTCGACCAGCTCGCCGCCGACGACCGCGGCGAGGACGACGAGCAGCCCGTCGAGGCCGTTGTCGGTCGTCTCCCGCTCACCATCCGCGAGCACCCCGCGCCGCTCAACCTCGACGCCCTCGACGCCGCCCTCGCCGTCGAGCGGGACCTATTCGACCTCGCCGACCAAGTCGCCGAGTACGTGCAGCGCCCCATACGGCCCGCCCGCGACAGCCGGGGCCGGTTCATCGCCGACCAGGCCGACGCCGCCGACCCCGCACGGTGGCACTACCAGGCGCAGACCTCGACCGGTTCGCGCGCGTTCGGTCTGCACTGGGCCGCCGTATGGCTTGAGGGGCGCGCCCTCGACGAGATGAGCGGCGACCTGTTCGAGCCGGTCCCCGCCCGCGTGCTCGACCACCTCGCGGCGACCGCCCGCACCGCGCGCCGCACCGTCGAGCGGGCCCTCGGCCGCGACGGACGTACGACCGCCCTCGACGTACCGTGCCCGTTCTGTGGCGGGCAGCTCGCCGGCCACACCCGCCCCGGCGGCGAGCCGGTCGTCACCTGCTCGACGGGCGAGGCGTGCGGGGCGCCGGTCCTGCTCGACGAGCGGCACCGCCGGGCGTGGCGGGGCGCCGACCTGGTCGGCTTGTGGGTTGCCCTCGACGCGCGCCGCCGGGACGCCGAGGAGTAACCGGGGGCACGGCCAACTAGCCACGGGGGTACCGGAGTTGGTCCGGTACCCCCTCTCTCACCCCCAGGCAGTGAACCTAGTACACGAATGCTTGTGTACTCAGTACGTCGTGCGCTATGTTGGCAATCCGCCGGACGCCACCCGGCGGCGCCGGACGCCACCCGGCGCACCGAATCGCCATAGGGAGCAACCCCCAATGAGCACCATCACCATTCCCGGCGCCCTCGCCGGCCACCTCACCACCCAGACCATTGCCGACGCCGACACCGTCGCCGCCCTCGACGGCGCGCGCCGCGGACGTGGCCGAACCCTGGTGATCGAGCCGACCAGCACGCGCGTTCTGCACGTCATCAGCGCGTACGCCGAGGCGCTTCTCGAAAACCGCAGCATGTACACCGTCGCCCAGGCGCGCGCCGCCCGCCTGTGGATTCAGCGCGCCGGCCACTCCGCCCCCGCGCCCGCCGCCGCCGAGCAGGCCCCGGCCCCCGTCCGCGACGAGCCGTCGGATTGGTGGACGATCATGGACCCGGTTACCGGCGAGGAGATCGCCCGCGTCCACGGCGAGACGTACCAGGAGATGACCCCGCGCGCCGAGGCACTGCCCGAGGTCCGCGCCGTCATCCGTCGGCACAAGGGATTCAGCCGCCGCCGCCTGTACGTGTCCGAACTGACGCCCGAGCAGCGCGCCCAGCAGGCCGAGGCCGCCGTCGAGCAGGCGGCGCCGGCGAACGCGTTCGAGCAGGGCGCCGCCGGCCTGCTCGCCGACCGCGTCGACCTCGCCGAAACCGTCATCTGCCCGACGTGCCACGTCGCCAAGGGCGCCCGTTGCCTCACCCGCGCCGGCAAGCCCGCCCGCGAGACGCACGGCCGCCGAGTCGAGGCGCTGGAGCAGGCCGCCGGTATCACGGCGCACCGCGCCACCGCCCGCCGTGAGGCACAGGCCCGCGGCTACACCTCGCACGGCCACAACCACAAGGCCGAGGCCGCCCTACTGGCCGCCTACGCCGCCCGAATCAGCAACCGCGCCACGCTCGACGACGACCAGGCCCTCGCCGCCGAGGCCCGCCTCGATCAGGTCGAGGCGGAGGCCGACGAGCAGTTCGGCCGCGCCGCCCGCGCCGCCGACGCCGTCGAGTACGCCGAGCAGGTCGAGCAGGTCGAGGCCCGCGTCGAGACCGTCGAGGACGCCGAAGCCCTGTACGCCGCCCAGCTAATCACCGAGGCCGACGCCACCGACGGAACATGGCGGGGCGCATGGATCGGCGAGCACCAGGCCGCCGACGCCCTGTTCATCGTTGACCAGGCCGAGGAACAAGGCGCCCTGTTCGACCGCGCCCAGTAGCCACCCGACCGGCCCGCCCTCGACCGAGGGCGGGCCCCGTCCCGACCGACAGGAGCAGCATGGACACCAACGAGCAGCCCGACGAGCAGGGCGACGAGCCCACCGTCGCGCACTACACCCGAGCGGACGCGAGCAAGTTCCCCACCACGCCGGCCGGCCAAGAGGCATCCATCGAGGGCATGGTCGCCGCCATGGGTGGCACCGAGGCGACCCGCATTCACAACCGCCGGATGCTCGCCCAGCAGCGCGCCCAGGAAGAGGCCGAGGGTACGGCTATGGGCAGGTTTCAGCGGCACCTACTCGCCGAGTTCGAGCGGTTCGAGGCGGAGCGCGAGGCCGAGCGGCGCCAGTACGAAGCCGCGCAGGGGACGGCCCTCGACATGCTCGCCGCAGCGTTCCGCCGGGCGAGGTCGACCGAGGAGCGCCACGACCTTGCCGAGCAGGTCGGTTCGTCCCTGCCGCTCGCCGAGGCCGGCGTCATCCGTCGCGTGGCGAAGGCCCTTGAAGCCGCCATGCCGGGTGTTGTGGTCGATGCCAGGGTCGACGGATGGACCGCGAAGGAGATCGCCGCGGAACTCGATCTCACGCCGTCCTACGTCTACCGGATGTTGCGCGAATACCCGTGGGAAGCTGCCTGGTCCCTGTACGTCATGCCGGACGGATGGACATCCGACGACGACGAACCGTGGGAGCGCGTGACCGGCGGGACCGAGGAGAGCGCCGGCGAGACGGCCGACGAGGTCGCCCGCCGCATTCTCGACGAACGCCTCGACCCGAAGCTCGCGACGAAGCGCGTGCGCGTGGCCGTGTGGCGCGCCGGCGACGGCGACGACCTGCTCGAAGCCCGCGGCGACGCCGAGCACGAGCCGACCGAGTAAGACCCGACAACCAACGCGGGCCCGCCGGCACGCCACATGCCGAACGGGCCCGACTCATCACGATGGGAGCAACCCCCACCATGACTACCGCCAAGCGTACGCAGCGCCGCGCCCAGCCGATCGCCGGCACCCGCCCTACGGTCCGCCTCGACGAGCAGTTCGCCCGAGACCTCGCCATCCTGATGCAGACAGGCGACGACCTGACGACCGCCATGCGGACCGCCGTCGGCATCGTTGCCGACATGTACCGGACCGCATGGCACCACGGGTCGACGCCCGTCGGCACCGCGCCGACGCTCAAGGCGTACAAGTTCGTCGAGGCGCCCCCCGTACCCGGACCGCCGACCCTCCCGACCGTCACGCACGACGGCCCCACGTGGACGCCGAGCAGCAGGCAGACCAGCGCTGATGACGCCCGTCGGCAGCAGTGGCCGAGCCGGCCGCCGCAGCAGCAGCCGGCCGGCCGCACGTTCGCCCGCCCGTAGCCGACGCGCGAGCAGCAGCACCGCGCCCCGCCCGCCGGATCGTCGGCAGGCGGGGCGCCGCCGTCAGCAGCCGCGCCGACCGGTCGCGCCGCCCCTCGCGCGCGCGTGATCGTTTCGACTTGCGCCGTTATGCGTTCGTGACCTAAAGTTGGCGCTGTCTTCGGCGTGCCCGGAAACGGACGCCCTTCCCGAACGCCCCGTCGCTCCCCACCAGCGGCGGGGCGTTCGCACGTCCAGGGGGGTGAGCCATGGGCCGCCCCATCGACGACGACGACCGCGAGCAGGTGCGCACCCTTCACGCGCAGGGCAAGAGTCGGAACCACATCGCGAAGGCGATCCGCCGGTCGCCCTCGACCGTTTCCAAGATCGCCAAGGACTTTGAGCCCCCTCTCGTGTTCGACCGCGCCGCCGAGGTCGCCGTCGCCACCGAGGTACGCCGGGCCGACCTCGCGTCGCGCCGTACCGCCCTCGCCGTCGCGCTACAAGACGACGCCGAGCAGCTGCGGGCGCAGCTGTGGGAGCCGTGCACCATCGGGGCGTTCGGCGGAAAAGAGAACGTCTGGAACGACACCAGACTCGACCGGCCCACCTTCCAGGATCAACGCGCCATCCTCGCGGCGACCGGCACGGCGATTGAGAAGTCGCTCAAGCTCGCGCCGGTCGAGGGCGGCGAGGGCGTCGAGCAGGTCAAAAGCATGTTGGGAGCCCTCGGCGACGCTCTCACGCGCGCAGCCGGCGACGACGACGCCGACGACGGGGGCGCCGACGGGGGGTGAGCGTGCTCGACCTCGACCGCCTGCCCCTCTCCCGCAAGCAGCTGCGCAGCATCGGACAGGCCACCCGCCGCATCAACATTTGGCACGGCAGCGTCAGGAGCGGGAAGACCATCGCGAGCCTGCTCGCGTTCGTGATCGCCGTCGCCACGGCGGGCCCGTCCGGCCTGATCATCATCTGTGGCCGGTCGCTCCAGACCATCGAACGGAACTGCCTCGAACCCCTACAGGACGCAGCGTTGTTCGGGCCCCTCGCCCGACACATCGTGCACACCCGCGGGGCGACAACAGCGACGATCCTCGGCCGCACCGTCCACCTGATCGGCGCCGCGGACGCCCGCGCCGAGGGCCGCCTACGTGGCCTGACGGCGCAGCTCGCGTACGTGGACGAGGGCACTCTCTTGCCCGAGGGGTTTTTCACGCAGCTGCTCGCGCGCCTCTCGGTGCCCGGCGCGCGCCTGTACCTGACCACGAACCCCGACAGCCCGCGCCACTGGCTCAAGACCGGCTATCTCGACCGCGCCGGCGAACTCAACCTCGCTCAGTGGCATTTCAAGCTGTCCGACAACCCGTCGCTGAGTGCCGAGTACGTCGCGAGCCTCGCCGCCGAGTACGTCGGCCTATGGCGCCGGCGGATGATCGACGGCGCATGGGTGGTCGCCGAGGGCGCCATCTATGACATGTGGGACGAGGGGCGCCACGTCGTCGCCCAGCTGCCGGACATGCGCCGGTATTGGCTTGGGTGCGACTACGGCACCACGAACCCGTTCTCGGCGATCCTGCTCGGCGAGGGCGTCGACAACCGGCTGTATGCCGCCGCCGAGTGGCGCCACGACTCCCGCGCCGCACACCGGTCCATGACCGACGCGCAGTACAGCGCCGCCGTCCGGACGTGGCTCGACGGCCTCGACATCACGCCCGAGTGGACGTTCATCGACCCGAGCGCCGCCTCTTTCTCAACGCAGATGTGGCAGGACGGACACCCCGGATTGGCCCGCGCCTCGAACGAGGTCGCCGACGGCATCCGCAGCGTGTCGAGCCTGCTCGCCGCCGACCGCCTGCTCGTACACGAGTCGTGCGAGGGGCTGCTCGCCGAGTTGCCCGGATACAGCTGGAACCCCAAGGCCACCGAGCGCGGAGAAGACGCCCCACTCAAGGTCGACGACCACTCAGCCGACGCACTGCGCTACGCCGTCCACTCGACGGCGCACGAGTGGCGGCATCTGCTCACCGCACCGAAGGAGGTCGCCGCCCCATGATCGGACCGTTCACCCTGCCCGTGCTGTTCACCGTCGGCGAGCACACCGTCGAGGTAGGCGAACTCACCCTCGCCCCCGGCGAGCAGCTGCGCCCCGCCCTCGCCGCCATGTTCCGCGAGGCCGCCGACGCGATCGAGGTCGGCGAGGAAGGGGGCGACGATGGCACTCCCTGACCAGGGCGCAGCGTGGCCGCCGCCGGCATGGGCCCCGCTGTACGACGCGATGCGCATCGACGACGCGTGGTACAGCGGCGACCGGCAGCGCCTCGCGCGGGTCTACACGAACCACAAGCGGCCGACCGAGCGCCGCCGGCTGTGGGGGCGGAAGTCGTTCGAGCACCGGGTCGACCGGCGCGACAACCGGCTACACGTCCCCCTCGCCGGCGACATCGCGAGCACCAGCGCCGACCTGCTGTTCGCCGACATGCCGACGATCAAAGTCGAGGACACGACCACACAGGACCGCCTCGACGTGCTGCTCGACGAGGGCCGCGCGCAACAGGTGTTCCTAGGCGCCGCCGAGCAGGCCGCCGCCCTGTCCGGGGTGTTCCTCCGGGTGGCATGGGACCGCGACCTAGCCGCGCGCCCGCTGCTCACCGTCATGCAGCCCGACGGCGCCGTACCCGAGTTCCGTTTCGGGATGCTGCGCGCGGTGAACTTCTGGCGCGAGCTGGACGGCTCGACCGAGTCGACCGTTTGGCGGCACTTCGAGCGCCACGAACCGGGCCGCATCGTGCACGCCTTGTACGAGGGGAGCGGCGACCGCGTCGGCCGCCGGGTGCCGCTCACCGAGCACCCCGACACGGCCGACCTGGTCAACTCGCTCGACCTCGACGGCGAGGGCGACAGCATCGCGACCGGCATCCGGGACCTGACCGCCGCGTACGTACCCAACATGTTGCCCAACAGGTTGCACCGCGGTTCCCCGATCGGCCGCAGCGACTACGCCGCGCCGATCTACGACATGTTCGACGGCCTCGACGAGGTGTGGACATCGTGGATGCGCGACATCCGCCTCGCCCGCGCGCGGCTGATCATCCCGGACGGGTACATGCGCAACGAGGGGGCCGGCCGCGGGGCGTCTTTCGACGACGACCGCGAGGTCTGGCACAGCCTCAAGATGCCGCCCAACGAGGGCGCCGGCATCACGCTGAATCAGTTCGATATCAGGGTCGAGGAGCACCGCGGGACCGCGGAGGCGATCATGCGACAGGCCGCCCAGGCCGCCGGCTACTCGCCCCAGTCGTTCGGCCTT
Organism: Streptomyces sp. NPDC059900; assembly: GCF_050270335.1. Classification (NCBI taxonomy): domain Bacteria; kingdom Bacillati; phylum Actinomycetota; class Actinomycetes; order Kitasatosporales; family Streptomycetaceae; genus Streptomyces; species Streptomyces sp. NPDC059900. The sequence continues at coordinate 110,825 of NZ_JBNNJZ010000001.1, read as the reverse complement.
GACGGCGAGGGACAGCCGGTCACCGCGACCGAGGTCGACAGCAAGACCCAACGGAGCATGGTCACCCGGCGGAAGAAGGCCGGTTACTGGAAACACGCCGTCGCCGACATGGCCCACGTCCTGTTGCAGCTCGACGCGAGCCTGTTCGGGAGCAAGATCAAGCCCGAGCGACCGCGTGTGGAGTTCGGCGACGGCGTCGCCGAGAGCGAGCAGGCGACCGCGACCACGCTCGACCTGCTCGCCCGCGCGGGCGCAGTGTCGACCGCAACCAAGGTGAAGATCCTCAATCCGACGTGGGACGACACCGCGGTCAAGGCCGAGGTAACGGCGATCCTCGCCGAGACCGGAGCAGCCGCGCCGGACCCCGTCGGCAACTTCCCCTTGGCCGCGTGACCGACGGGGGGTGAGTCGGTGCCCATCCATCCGGGCATGGTCGAACCCCTCGCCGAGCGCACCCGCGACCTGTACGCGGGGGCCGAGGAACGCCTACTCGGCATCGTCGCCCGGCAGCTCGCCGCCGGCCTCGACGCCCCAGGGTGGGCCGAGCGGAAGCTCGCCGCTATCCAGCAGCTACGCCGCGCCTCACAGGCCGTAGTCAATGAGCTGGGCAAGGCCGTGACCCTTGAGGTTTTCGACGCGGTCGCCGAGGCGTACAACGAGGGGCACCGCGCCGCGGTCGCCGAGATCGGCGCACTGTCCGACGACGCGCGGGCCCTGGTCGACGACGTGACCCCGAACGCGCAGTCGGTCGACCGGCTCGCACAGGAAACGGTCGACCTGGTCACCTCGACCCACCGCTCGATTCTGCGCGCCGTGGTCGACCGCTTCCGGGCGATCGTCGCCGAGGTCACCGCCACGCCCCTACTGGGCACCGGCACCCGCCGGCAGGCCGCACAGGACGCCATGCGCCGGTTTGCCGACGAGGGCATACGGTCATTCGTCGACCGCGCCGGCCGCCGATGGCAGCTCACCAGTTACGCGGAAATGGCCGTACGCACCAGCGTTGCCCGCGCCGCGACGGAAGCGCACATGCGGACCCTGTCCGACGCCGGTATCGACCTGGTGTACGTGTCCGACGCGCCGCGCGAGTGCCCGCTCTGCCGGCCGTGGGAGGGTCGCGTACTGGCCATCGACGGCCCGACCGGCGAGCGCACGGTCGAGGTCGAGCACGCCATCAACGACGGGCACATGATCCCCGTACGGGTCGCCGGAACGCTCGACGAGGCGCGCCTCGCGGGATTCCAGCACCCGAACTGTAGGCACTCCGTATCCGCCTACACCCCAGGTCTGACAACGATCGAGCAGGCCACCAGCGACCCCGGCGGATACGAAGCCGGGCAGCGACAGCGGGCGATCGAGCGGAACATCAGGAAGCACAAGAAGCGCGAGGCCGCCGCCCTCACGCCCGCGGAGCAGCGCGCCGCACGGCTCAAGGTCCGGCAGTGGCAAGGCGCCATGCGCGACCACCTCGCCGCCCACCCCGACCTACGGCGCAACCGCGCCCGCGAGCAGGAAGGCGCGAGCAACCTCCCGCCCGAGCAGCGCACCCGCAAGCCGGGAGCGCCCAAGCCGCCCGGCCCGCCCACGCCCGAGCAGGTCGAGGCCGCTCGCGTGTGGTCGGGCGATGACCAGGCCGTACGCGAGATGAGCGACGACCAGCTCGCCGCCGCCATGCGCTCGAACCTGCTCGACGACCGCGCCCGCGCGAGGATCGAGGCCGAGGCCGACCGCCGCGACCTCGACGACCTGCTCGGCCGCATAGCGCCAGGCGGCACCCTCGCCGACGACCTGACCGGATTCGGCGACCAGGAACTCGCCCGCGCCTTCCCCCACCTCGACGACGGCGACGCACTGCGCGTCATGGCCGAGATGGACCGGCGCGACCTCGCGGGTCGCCTGCCGGGGGTGTCCCCTGACCTGGTCGGCCTGTCCGACCACGACCTCGCCGCCCGCGCGCGGGGCGCCGATTCGGGCGCGCTCGCCCTGCTCGGCGCCGAGGCCGCCCGCCGGGACCTGCTCGCCCGCCTGTTCCCCGGCGGGCAGCTGCTCGGCGACCTGTCCGACGTGGGCGACGACGAACTCGCCTGGTGCATGTCGTACGCGACCAACGAGGAACTACTCAGGATCGCCGCGGAGATGGACCGGCGCGACGCCGTCGACATGCCGCAGCCGGCGGATACCGGCGACGCGGTCGAGGACCTGCTCGCCGACCGGAACGCGCTCGCCGACGCCCTCGCCCCCGCCCCGAACCCCGAGGGATGGGGCGCCCTCGCCGACGACGCCGTATGGGCCGCCGCCGTGGGCGATGACCAGGCCGGCACGGCGCCGGCCGAGGAGGACGGAGACGAGCCGCGGATCACCCGCCGGCAGGCGAGGGAGCTATACGACGAGTACGTATACCTCCAGTTCCTCAAGGCCGAAGAGGACTGCCGCGGCTACCTGCTCAACAAGAAGGGGCAGGCCGCCGGCTGGTCGCCGCAATCACTGTTCCGCGGGCCCGCGCGCATCGCCTACGCGAACGCGAGCGACGAACTCAAGGAGTGGTGGGCCGCCAACGGTCGCAAGACGCAAGCCGAGTTCGTCCAGGAGGCGACCGGCAAGCCGCAGCGATGGGCGACCGCCGCACGGTTCAATGAGTCCAAGGAGCAGCAGCGACGGTAGGGGGGCGGCATGGGCACGCGCGAGGAGATCGCCGAGGCGATCCTCAAGGGCCGGACGGCGGGCGAGAGCGACCAGGAGTCGCCGCCCTGTCCGTACCCGCGTGACTCGATCCTCCGCACGGCATGGGTCCAGGGCTACGCGCCCGCCCGCCGCGCGCGCGAGAGCGCCCGTACCGAGTAGCACACACCACCGACAGCACGACCGAGGGGCCCGCCTGGTGCGGGCCCCTTTTGCATGTCCGAACGCGCCCGCCAGGAGCGGGCCCGAACGCACCAGGAGTGCACCCCATGAGCAAGCGCACCCTTGCCCGCCCGCGCCTCGACGGCGCCGGCTGGTCCCACCCGTACGCCCGACACCCGTTCTCGCCGGTCCTGTACGCCGACGGCGGAGGCACGGGGGGCGGCGACGGCGGACAGGGCGCCGGCGGCACCGGAACCGGGGCCGGGGCCGGGGCCGGCCAGCAGGGCGAACCGGCAGGCGAGCCGGGCGGGCAGGTCCCGCCCCAGCAGAAGCCCGCCGCACCCCCGCAGCAGCCGGCCGAGGGCGACGAAACGACCCTTCCCCCGTGGGCACAGAAGGCACTCAGCGACGCCCGCGCCGAGGCCGGTAAGACGCGCGTGACGGCGAAGCAGAAGGCCGCCGACGACGCCCGGACCGAGATCGCCCAGCAGATCGGGAAGGCCCTCGGCCTGGTCCAGGACGACGGCCCGCCGGACCCGGCGAAGCTGACCGAGCAGGTCGCCGACCTCTCCGGACAGCTGCGCGCCGCCCGCTCGGAACTCGCCGCGTACCGCGCCGCCGGGACCGAGGGCGCCAACGCCTCGCGCCTGCTCAACTCCCGTTCCTTCGTGGAAAAGCTCGCCGCCCTCGACCCCACGGCCGACGGGTTCGCCGACCAGCTCAAGAAGGCGATTACCGACGAGGTCGCCACCGACCCCGACCTCTACCGCGCCGCGCCCGCCGGGCCCGCGCGAGGCGGCGCCGAGTTCCACGGCGCACCGGCAGGCGACCGCAAGCCCGCCACCCTCACCGACGCAATCGCCGCCCGTCTGGGCGGCTGAGACCCCAGGAGTAACCGCACATGGCCGTGACCCTCGCTCAGGCGAAGCTCAACACACAGGACGACCTCGACCTCATGGTCATCGACGAGTTCCGCAAGTCGTCGTGGCTGCTCGACAACATGATCTTCGAGGACGTGGTCAATCCGGCGGGGGGCGGCGCGACCCTCACCTACGGATACACCCGGCTGATCACTCAGCCGACCGCCGGTTTCCGCGCGATCAACAGCGAGTACGAGAAGACCGAGGTTACGCGCCAGCGGTACACCACGGATCTCAAGGTTCTGGGCGGCGCGTTCCAGATCGACCGCGTCCTCGCGAACATGGGCCCCGCCGCATCCGGTGAGGTCAGCCTCCAGATGGAGCAGAAGATCAAGGCGGCGAACGCCACCTTCAGTGACGCCGTGATCAACGGCGATTCGGCCGTCGACGAGGACTCGTTCGACGGCCTCGACAAGGCCCTCGCGGGATCGAGCACCGAACTGACCCTCGGCACCGCGACCGGCTACGACTGGTCGGCCGTCAACTCCCAGGTGACCGGCGTTGCCGCGCTCAAGCACCTGCGCCGGCTCTACGCCAAGCTCGACGGCGCCCCGACCGCTCTCCTGATGAACGAGGACGCCCTCGCGGCGCTGGAGACCATCGGCGACTTCGTGTCGCAGCTGGGCACCCTCGACGCGTTCGGCCGCACGATCACCACGTGGCGCGGCGTGCCGCTGGTCGACCTCGGCACCAAGGCGGGCAGCAACGACCCCGTGATCCCGACCGATGCCACCGCGGGAACCACGGACATCTACGCCGTCCGCATCGGCCGCGACGGATTCCACGGCATCAGCACCACGGGCGGCGCCCTGGTCCGTCAGTGGCTCCCGGATTTCTCCACGTCCGGTGCCGTCAAGACGGGCGAAGTCGAGATGGGCCCGGTGGGCGTCGCTCTCAAGGCGACCAAGGCCGCCGCCGTTCTGCGCGGCGTGAAGGTGGCGTGACCCATGGCGACCCTTCACAGCCCCGTTGAGGGGTTCACCGGCGACGGGCCCGCCGGTCTCCGGTTCCGCAACGGCAAGGCCACCACGGACGACCCGGCGGTCATCGCGTACGCGCGCCGCCGGGGGTACGGCGTGGACAAGTCCGCGCCCGAGCAGCCCGAGCCGGCCGAGCCGGCCGACCCGCGCGAGGTCGAGGTCGAGCAGGTCGGCACCGCGCTGCGCGATGCCGCGGTCGACCCGCGGCCGAGCGACACGGGCGCACCGTCCGGGGCGGGCGAGGTCAACCCGCACGGGCCCGAGTCCGTCGCCCCCGGCATCGCGACCGAGCCGGTCGAGGCACCGAAGCGCAAGCGCCCCGCACCGCGCCGCAAGGCCGAGCAGGGCACGACCGACGGGGGGTGACCGGTGGGCCGCGTCTACGCCACCCCCGAGCAGTTGGCCGCGTGGACCGGCACCCCGGCCCCGCCGGGCGCCGAGCGGATGCTCGCGCGGGCGTCCGAGGACATCGACGACGCCCTACTCACCAGCGTCTACGAGGTCGACGCCGGCGGTCTGCCGACCGATCCGGCCGTCGCGTCCGTCCTCGCCGACGCCGTCTGTGCCCAGGTCGAGTACCAGCTCGCCACGGGCGACGACGGCACCGGAGCCGGCGGGAAGTGGGGAAGCGTCTCCATCGGCCCTGTCTCGCTCGGCGACCGGCGAGACACCCCCCAGGCCGCGGGCGACGTGGACCTCGCGCCGCGCGCACACCGCGCACTCAACCGCGCTGGACTGCTGCCGGGGGTCATCTGGTGAACGTCCCCCGCTACCTGCTACGCCACCGGATCACCATCGAGCCGTATCTCGGCGACAGCGCGTACGGCCAGAAGTTCGGGCCGCCGGTCGAGGACGTGCCCGCCCTGGTCGCAGAAACGATCCGACTTGTCCGCGACCGCGAGGGCCGCGAGGTCACGAGCACCGCGCAGATCATCGCCGAGCCCGGCCTCGACTGCCCGGCCGAGTCACGGATCACCCTGCCCGACGGCCGGATCACCAAGGCGATAGCCGTCGCCCACCACACCGCGCCGGGCCTACCGGTGCCGCAGTGCACGGAGGTGAGCGCCGAATGACCCAGCGTTCCCGCCTCAGATGGAACGGGGCCGCCGCCATGCGCGGCACCCGTTCCGGGGCCGTACGAGGTCTGCGGATCGCCGCCGAGCACGTCCTCGCCGAGTCGCGGAAAGTCGTCCCGATCGAAGAGGCGACCCTCGAACGGTCCGGGGTCGCCACGGTCGACGAGACCCGCCTCACGGCCGCCGTTTCCTACGACACCCCGTACGCCGTCCGGCAGCACGAGGAGTTGGGTTACCGGCACGACGCGGGGCGTACGGCGAAGTACCTCGAACGCCCCCTCACAGAGCAGGTCGACACCGTCGCCGAGATCATCGCGACGCAGCTGCGGAGGTCGCTCCGTGGCTGACCTCGACCCGCTCGACGGCGTCGCCCAGCTGCTCGCCGCGCGCGGCCTGGTCGCCTACGACCCCGACGGCACGACCGGTGACCTGTTCATCGAGACGATGCCGCCCGCGCCCGATGCCGCAGTCGCCCTGTGGCTGTACGACGGCGAGGCCCCCGACACCCGCAACGCCTACGACCGGCCCCGGTTGCAGGTCCGCGTACGCGGCGGGCCCGACCCGCGCGTATCGCGCCGCCGCTGCTGGCGGATCTACAGCGCCTTGCACGGCCTCGCGGGCGTGGAACTACCCGACGGCACGTGGCTTGTCCTCGCCGCCGCACGAGCCACCCCGGCCCCGATGGGCCCCGATTCCTCCGGCCGGCATGAGCACGTCGTCAATTTCGACCTCGACGTGTCGGCCCCCACTGACCACCGCACCGAATAGGAGGCCCCCGTATGGGACGGCCCATCGACGCCCGAGGCTGGGAATTCGAGGTCGAGACGGCGACGCCGGACACCTTCGTACGTCTCGGCAAGCTGACTTCCTGGACCCACAACCCCGGCGAGAACGAAGAGACCGCCGACACGACCACGTTCGACAGCGAGGGCTATTACGAACAGGACGTGATGCAGCGCGGCGCGACCATCGAGGTCAGCGGCCTGTACGCGGCCCTGTCCGGCACCCCCGACGCCGGACAGGACTACATCGACAAGACGTGGGCGTTCCAGTTCGGCGAGGAGTCGCGCGGGACGCTGCGCTACCGGCACATATCGCAGACGGAATGGACCGTGTGGGAGTGCACCGTCACGCCCGGCGAGCAGGGCGGCGAGACGAACGCCAAGACCTCATGGGGCGCGACGTTCACCCGGTGCGGCGCACCGACTACCGCCGAGGTGGTGGCGACCCCGTGACCGAGCAGCCGATCGAGCCGGCCGAGGTCGAGGTCGCAGACTTTGACGCGTTCTTCGCCGAGCAGGCCGAGCCCGAGCCCAAGGGGCACCCGCTCAAGCTGTACGGGCGCACGTACACCCTGCCCCCGACCCTGCCCGCCCTGTTCACTCTCCAGCTGCACCGCGTGCAGCACTCCGCCCGGCCCGAGGACATCCGCCGGCTGCTCGGTTCGATGTTCGGCCCGGACGCGGTCGACCACTGGACAGAGGCCGGCATGTCCGACCGTCACCTCGGCATCGTCCTGCTGTGGGCGACCGCGAACGTCGCCGAGCCGGGCGTCGTGTCCATGGAGCGCGCCGCGCAGCTGTACGACGAGCGCGAGGCGACCAAGGGAAAAGCGGCGGCCCGAAAGCCCCCGGCCAAGCCCCGGACCAAGGCCAAGGGCAAGGCCAAGCAGGGGAGTTCTGGCAAGCGGTCCTGACCAACTGGGGCGCGGTCGAGTCTGACCTCGCCCAGACCTACGGCCTGTCGGCCGAGGACATCGCGCGCCTGTCCACGCGCGCGTTCCTGGTCCGCCTGTCGGGCCTGCCTTCCGAGTCCCGGTTCGCGCACGCGTGGCGCAACACGCCCCGCGTGGTGTCGGACCCCGACGAAATCGCCCGGCTCACCGGGCGGTGATCAGCACGACAACTGAATAGCGCGCGGCGCGCGCCGTGGTGGGGGGTGAACCTTGGCCCTCACCATCGGCGAACTTGTCGGTTACATCGACCTCGACGACTCCGGGGCACAGCAGGGAGTCGACCGGACCGAGGCCGCTCTCGCCGGTCTCCAGCGGGACGCGGACGGCCGGTTGCGCGACATGCGCGGCCGGTTCGTCGCGGCCGGCGCAGAGATGGGCGGCGCCCTCGGCGACGGGATCGGCGGGGGCGCCGAGGAAGCGGGGCGCGGCCTCGCCGGCATCGGTCCCCTGATCGGCGCAGCGGCGACCAGTACGAAGCTGCTCGCCGGCGGCGCCGTGGTTGCGGCGGGCGCACTCGCCGCCGTCCCGCTCGCCGTAATCGGTCTCGGCGCGAAGGTGCTCGCCGAAAACGAGCAGGTCAAGGGCGCGTTTTCGGACTTGTCCGAGCACGTCAAGGGCAAAATGCAGGAGCTCGCCGAGCCCCTGGTTAAGCCCTTCGTTGCCGCTGCTGACCAGCTGGGCGGCATCTTCGACGACCTCGCCCCGCAGATCGGCGCCCTGTTCGAGGGCGTCGCCCCGCTGGTCGAGCCGCTGGTCGCCGGCATCGGCGCACTGGCCAAGGGCGCGATGCCCGGCCTGGTCGCCGCCGTCGAGGCAGCCGGGCCCGTCATCGACGCGCTGTCGACCGGCCTCGGCGCGGTCGGCGACGGCCTCGGCGGATTCTTCGAGGGCGTCGCCGCCGGCGCGGGCGGCGCGGCCGAGGGACTGGGCGGCCTGCTCGGCGCGGTGGGCGAGATCCTGCCCGCGCTCGGCGGTCTGATCGGAGCCCTCGCAGAAGCGGGCGGCCCGGTCCTGTCCGCCCTCGCCGGCGCGCTCGGCCCCCTGGTCGAGTCGCTGGCCGGCGCGCTCGGCCCTGCGCTCGCGCGTCTCGGCCCACCGCTCGCGCGGCTGGTTACGGCGCTCGGCGAGGGTCTACAGCCGATCGTCGACGCGCTCGGCCCCGTACTCGCCGCCGCGGCCGACGCGTTCGGCGTACTGATCGACGCCCTGTCGCCGGTACTGCCGATCGTCGGGAAGCTGATCGCTTCCCTACTTCCCGCCCTTACGCCCCTTTTGACGGCGGTCGGGGATGTAATCGCCCAAGCTGCGCCGATCGTCCTCCTTTTGGCGGATGCGCTCGCCGGCGCGCTGCGCCCGATCCTCGCGCAACTGCCGGGCCTGGTCGCTCCGTTCGCGACTGTCCTCGGCGATCTTGCGGAAACGGTCCTGCCGATTCTGGCGCGGCTGATCGTCGCCCTGTCGCCTGCCCTCGCCACGATCGGCGAGGCGTTCGGCCAAATCCTGGTCGCCCTCGCCCCGCTGCTGCCGGCTATCGGCGAGCTGCTGATCGGCGCCCTCAACGCCTTGATGCCGATCATTGAGCCGTTGATCGGCCTGGTGGGGCAACTCGCCGCCATCTTCGCGAACGGCCTCGCCGCCGTGATCGAACAGGTGGTCGTGCCGATCATCACAGCCGTGGTCGCGCTGCTGACTGGTGACTTCGGCAAGGCGTGGGAGCTGGCCAAGACGGCCGTTTCCAACGCCGGGAAGCTGATCGGGCAGGCGGCGACCAAGATCGGCGAGTGGGTCGGCAAGGGTATATCCGCCGCCGTCGAGTGGATCAAGGGTCTACCCGGCCGAGCAGCCGCGGCCCTCGGCCCCCTCGCCGGACAGCTCGCGGAGCGCGCGCGCTCCGCCCTGTCCCGCTTCAAGGAAACGATCATCAGCAAGGCCGGCGAGGCCATCGCATGGGCGCGCGGCCTGCCCGGCCGCATCGGCTCGGCGATCGGGAACCTCGGCTCGCTGCTGGTCGACAAGGGGAAGGATGTTGTTCGCGGCCTGCTCAACGGCGTTCGCAGCATGGGCGGTTGGCTGAAATCGCAGCTGATCAGCTTCGCGAAGAACATGATTCCGGGCCCCATCGCAAAGGCGTTGGGCATCGCCTCGCCGTCCAAGGTCATGGCAAAGCAGGTCGGCCGGTGGATTCCCGCCGGCGTGGTCAAGGGCATTGAGGGCGGCGCGGGCGCGCTCGATCGCACCATGCGCAACCTGGTGACCCCGCCCGCCGTCCCCTCGCTCTCGCCCGCCATGGCGGGCGCGGGCGCGTTCGGCAACCCGTTCGCGGCTTCGGCATCCGGCGCGACCGTGCACGTCGAGCACTGGCACGCCGCCGAGAACGGCAGCCCCGATGACAACGCCCGCGCGCTCGCGTGGCTGGCCAAGGGGAGGGGGTGACAATGGCTGTCGGCGATCAGGTCACCCGGCCCGGACAGGTGCAGTACGGCGACCTCCTGCTCGGCGCGGGCACCGCGTACCGGTGGCGCGGCATCACGGGATGGGAAGACCTTCCCCCGCTGGATTCCGGGACCGTGCCGCGCAGCGACGCGCACGGCGCGTTCCCCGGTGGCCTGCTCGCGCAGGGCCGGACGATCGGCCTTGAGGGGTTGGTCATCCGGGCCCCGCGGGCGTCCGTCGGCGCGGTCGTCGCCGCCCTCAACCGGGGCACGGTGCCGGTCGAGGACGAACTACCTCTCGTCGCGTGGCTGGATGAGCGCGGACCCCTGCTCGCGTGGGCCCGCGCAACCCGCCGGGCGATACCGGCGACCCTCGGCTACCGGCTCGGCACGATCACGGGCGGCGCGGTCGAGTTCGTCGCGACCGACCCGCGCCGGTACGGCCTGGTCGAGCAGGTCGCACCCGCGACCCTGCCCGCCCCGGAAAGCGGTCTCGTCTGGAACACCGCACCCGAGCAGGCCCTCACCGCCGAGCAGGCCGCCGGCGTCGGCGAGCTGTGGCGCTGGTGGACCGACGGCGACCCCGTCCTCGCCGGCGACGGCGAGGGCACGGTGAGCGTGCATCCGCAGACGCCCGGCGGCGAACTGGTCTGGTCGGCCGAATCCAGCGACTACGGGTGGTCGGTGTCCGTCGGTGCCGAGGTCGCGTTCACGTCGGCCCTCGCCGCCGCGCAGGGGGCGACGATCATCCTCCGTTGGTGGGACGCGTCCGGCGCGTACCTCGCCGACTCGACCGGCGACGGCGGCGACGGCTCGTTCGCCGCGCCCGCACCTGCCGGCGCCGCATGGGTGCAGCCGGTCGTACTGCTCCCCGACGCTCTCGCCTCGCCCGTCCCGATCGGCACGTCGTCGCTGCTGATCGGCTCGCCGTCCGGCGGTCTGGCGTGGCCGCTCGACTTCGGCACACCCGGCAGCACCGGCACGTTGTCGGTCGTCAACGCCGGCGACGCCGCAACCCATCCGGTGATCGAGTTCCGAGGCCCGATGGAACGGCCCTCGATCACCAACGTGGACACGGGCGACGTACTCGAATACGACCTCCCGCTCGCCGCCGAGGACGTACTCGCCGTCGACACCGCGGCGGGCACGGTCACGCTCAACGCGACCGCCTCGCGGCTCTACACCGTCACCTCGCGCTCGGTGCCCGAGCAGACATGGACGCTTCCGCCCGGCCCCTCACAGCTGCACTTCCGCGCCGCATCCGGCGACCCCGCCGCGACCGCGACCGTGCGGTTTCGCCCGGCCTACTGGTAAGGAGACACCCCCCATGACCGTGCGTTCCGCATGGCTGCTGCCCACGGCGCAGACCCGCGAAGACACCCGCCTCGCCCCCGTTTCACCGGTCGTCCACGAGTCGCCGATCAGGGTCCGCGACGGCGTCCTCCCCGGCGGCGACCCGTTCGCCGCGACCGGCGTCGCCGCCATGCAACTCCAGATCGGCGCCGGCCGCGGGTACGTACAGGGCACCGACGCCCAGGGCGCGTACCCGATCGCCAACGACGGGCCGGTCACCCTCACGTTCACCGACGGCGACGCGCAGTTCGCCCGTATCGACACCGTCGCCGTGCGCGTGCTCGACGCCCTGTTCGACCTGGAAGGGCAGAACCTCGCCCGTATCGAGGTCGTCGAGGGCGACCCGGACGCGACCCCCACCGCGCCGACCCTGGAGCCGGCGAGTCTGCGCCTGTGGGACGTGGCCGTACCCGCGGGCACGTCCGCCGGCGTGGGCGGCATCAACTGGGGTACCGCCCTCGCCGACCGGCGGCGCTACACCACGGCCGCCGGCGGCATCATCCCGCGCGGATGGGGGCTCAACTTCGCCGGCTCGTACGACGGCCAGTACCGGGACAACGGCAGCGTGCTGGAACGCTGGAACGCGACCGCCGGCGAGTGGCAGGTGTACCGCGCACCGCGCCGAACCGAGTCGACCACGACCGGTTTCGCCATCGCGTCCACGTACACGCTGAGCAGCTTCGCCGCCCGCCGCAACCCGGACGCGGGCGTATGCGCGTTCGTCGCCGAGGTCAGCCGCAAGGGCGCGCAGCTGGACGTACCGGCCGCGGGCAACATCAACGACGAGACGATCGGCACCCTCCCGAGCGGGTGGCGCCCGAGCATCGACGCCGACATTTCCGTATCCGACGGGTACGGCGAGGGCAGCGCCCGCCTGTCCACGTCCGGAGTGATCACGCTGCGCACGTGGACCGGAAACGGTGCACTGCGCAGCGACCGGAACATCAGGGTTTCTCACACGTTCCTGTTGCCGTGACGGGGGGTGCCGTGCGCGACGCGCCCCCGTACCGGGTCCTGTTCTGTGACCTGCGATCCGACCAGCTGCTCGACGCCCTGCCCGTACAGGGCGTCACCCTCGACGACTTCATAGGCAAGACCGGCCGGTTCACCGGCACCGTGCCGATCCCCAACCGCGGCATAGCCGAGCGGGCCCGCCGGGCGATCCTGCCCGGCCGTACGGGGATATGGGTCGAGCGCGGGCGCGACCTGTGGTGGGGCGGAGTCCTGTGGACGCTCGCCCTCGCATCGGACAGCCGCGGTTTCCTCGGCGCCCAGATTCAGGCCGGCGGATGGGAAAGCTACCTGTACCACCGCCTGTTGTTCGACACCCAGATCGCCGAGCAGGTCGACCAGTTCGACATAGCGCGCGGCCTGGTCGACTACGCGCAGAACGCGACCGGCGGCGACATCGGCATCACGTACGACGCCGAGCCGTCCGGCATCGCGCGCGACCGCACGTTTCTGCGGTACGACCTGCCCCGCATCGGCGACCTGCTCGACGACCTCGCCGCCGTCGAGAACGGGTTCGAGTGGCGCATCGCGAGCTTCCGCGACAGCGACGGCCGCCGGATCAAGCGGTTGCAGCTGGGACACCCCACGATCCGTACGGGCGCGTCCGAGATCGTCCTCGACCATCCGGGGCCGGTCCTGTCCTACACGTGGCCGATCGACGCCACCCGCAAGGCGAACGCGTGGCAGACCCGCGGCGCGTCCATCAACACCAACCAGGCCGCCGACTCCTTCCCCCTCACCTCGCCCGTGCTGGTCGCCGACGACGACCTCGCCGCCGGGTGGCCGCGCCTCGACGGATCGAGCGACTACACGACCGTAGAGCGGCAATCCACCCTCGACGCGTACGCCCGCGCCGACCACACCGCCGCCCGCAACCCGGTGACCATCCCCGAAATCACGGTCCGGCTCGGCGGAGCGATCACGCCCGGCCTGGTCGGCTCGACCATCCGCCTACGCATCCGCGACCTCTGGCACCCGACCGCGCTCGACGCCCGGTACCGCGTGGTCGGCATCAGCGTGAGCCCGCCCGAGCGCGGGCGCCCCGAAACCGCGCAGCTCTACTTGGAGGCCCCGTAATGCCGTTCGTCCCCCAGGACGTACTAGACCGGATCGCCGCCCTCGAACGCGAGGTACGACAGCTGCGCGGGCGCGCGCAGATGCGCCCGGCCCTCAATCAGGTGTTGGCCGGCGACGTGGTGATCGGCGAGGGCGGGCAGCTGATCGCCCAGACCCCCGGCGGACAGCGGACGTTCATCGTCGGCCAGACCCCGCAGGGCGATTGGGGCGTCGGTCTCGGCCGCGAGAGCGGCACGGCCGCCCTGACCGTCGGCGACGACGTGAACAGCGCCGACGCGCAGATGATCCGCGTATGGTCGCGCGACGGCGAGGTCATCGTCATGGATGACGCCTACGCCGACGGATTCCTCGGCCGCCCCTCGATGCCCATCCCGATGCAGTCGACGGCCGGCCAGCAGACCGCGAACACCAACACCACAACCGCATGGACCGGCGCGACCAGGCTCATGAACAGCGTTCTGTACGCATCGTTCGAGACCTACACGCCCGCCGGGACCACGGCCAATGTCCAGTTCGAGGACAGCGACGGCGTGATCGAGTCGTGGGTCGCCAACACCTCGAACGGCTGGACGCTGCGACAGATCACGAAGCCGGTCCGACAGGGGTTCATGGACCACGTCAACTACCGGTTGAAGCACTCCGTACGGTCCGGCAACGGCCCGATACAGACGAACTGTCTCGGTGTCTACACCCGAAACGCGTTCACCGCAGCGGAGGCCCCGTGACCGCGCCCGCGCCCGATCCCGCCCCGGACGCCGCGAGCAGCGGCGTGATGCCCGATCCGGGCAACGACCCCCACCCCTACGCACCACCGACGATGGAGGACCCCACCGATGCCGCTCCCCGAGGGGATACCGACCGTCACGTTGACGGGACGGTTCCTTACCCCTGACGGCCGCCCCCTCGCGGGACAGGTCGTCTTGCGGGCCCCGTCCCTGGTCACGTTCGGCGAATACGACGTGATCCTCGGCGGGCCCGTTACCGCGCCGCTCGACTCCACGGGGGCGTTCGAGGTCGTCCTACCGGCGACCGACGCCCCCGGCATGAACCCGAGCGACTGGTCGTACCAGGTCGCCGAACAGCTCACGGGCGTACCGGCGAACAGGATCTATCAGATTCTCTTGCCGGTCGAGTCGCCCGAGGTCGACCTCGCCGACATCGCGCCGACCGACCCCTCGACGCCGTCCTACGTCGCTGTACGCGGCGACAGCGCGTACGAGGTCGCGGTCGAGCAGGGGTTCACCGGCAACGTGTCCCAGTGGCTCGCATCCCTGGTCGGCCCCCAGGGCGTCAAGGGCGACACGGGACCGGTCGGGAGCCGCATCCACACCGGCACCGCCGCGCCGACGGCCGCCCTCGGCCTCGACGGCGACCTGTACGTACAGCGCGAGTCGACGACGTTCCTCGCCGTCACGAGCGAGACCGTCACCGTGTGGCAGAAGACCGCCGGAACGTGGGCACAGCAGGCCCCGAACGTGCGCGGCGCCGCCTGGTACGTGAACACCGGCACCACGGCGAGCACCCTCACGAAGCCGGGCGACATGCTGCTCAGGGTCGACACTGGCGACGTGTGGCAACGCACGGCGTCCGGGTGGGGGACGGCCGTCGGCAACCTCAAGGGCCCCAAGGGCGACAAGGGCGACCAGGGAACGGCCGGCACCGCCGGCGCGCCCGGCGTCGTCCAGAGCGTCAACGGGCAGTCCGTCGCCGCGGTCGTCCTCGGCGCCGCCGACGTGGGCGCCGTACCGGCCACCGCGCCGGGCGCAGCGAACGGCGTCGCCCAGCTGGACGCGTCCGGGAAGGTACCCGCCGCGCAGCTCCCCGAGGGGACCGGCGGGGGCGCCGTCGACTCGGTCAACGGCGAGACAGGTGTCGTCGTCCTCGACGCGGCCGACGTAGGCGCGGCGACCGCCGCACACACGCACACCGCCGCCCAGGTGGGCGCCATTGCCACGACCGCGCGAGCAGCCGCGAACGGCGTCGCGTCCCTCGACGCTGGGAGCCGCCTCCCCATCGCGCAGATGCCGACGGCCGCACCCAAGAACATATGGACCCCGCAGAGTCTCGGCTTTCAGGCGTGGTCGGTCGACCCCGCCGGCGTCGCCAACCCGGCCCTGAAAGCCGCGGTCGTGGGCCGCATCTACCTGTCCGGAATCCACATCACGGAACCGACCCCGGTCAACCGAGTGGTGATCCACGCGCGCGGGTGGGGAGGCTCGGCACTCGTTCCGGCCGCACGGTTCTACGCCGGTATCTACAACGAGGCCGGATCACGCATCGCCACGTCCGGCCTGGTGTCCAGCCTCCCCGAGGCCGGCCAGATCACCGGTACCGCGCCGGGCGCCAAGAACAACCACATCGGCGCCGTGCCCGTGCCGCTCACCGCAACCGCGACCCTTCAACCGGGCCGGTACTGGGCAGCGTTCCTCATGTCCGCCGGCGGCGCGACGGATTTCTACTACATGCACATTCAGAACGAGTCGCCGTCCAACGCCGGAAACTTCTTCCTCGGCGCGACCGCCTTTCAGCGGCATTGGTGCATCCCGAGCGGACAGACCTCGCTACCGGCGACCGTCAACCAGTCGACCGGCGAGGTCGGCCTCGACCCCGCGATCATGGCCCTCGCCATGGTCTGACGCCCCCGCGCACCACCGCCCCACACCGCACGCCCGAGCGCACCGCGCCGGGCGTTTCCTCATGTCTGGAGACAACCCCATGTCCGTCAAGATCATCGGCCGCGCCGCGTGGGGCGCTAAGCCGTGGGACAACGACCCGCGCAGCGACGGCCCGGCGTACGTTCCCCTGTCCAGCCGGCGAGAGTTCTTCGTGCACTACGACGGAGCGCACCACGTCGGCCGCACCGGCTACGCCGTCCCCCGCGCCATCGAGGCGCAGCACCTCGCACAGGGCTGGTCCGGGGTGGGCTATCACTTCGTCGTTGACCAGGCCGGCAACATCTACGAGGGCCGAGGCTGGACCCGCACGGGCGCGCACTGCCCCGGCTTCAACGTGTCCGGCATCGGCGTACAGATCGCCGTTGGCGGCGACCAGGAGCCGAGCGAGGCCGCCCTCGCCGCGTGCCGCGCACTGTACGACGAGGCGTGCCAGCGTACCGGCCGCACCCTCGCCAAGCGCGGCCACCGCGACGGCATCGCGACCCTGTGCCCCGGCCCCCGCCTCTACGCATGGGTACAGGCCGGAATGCCCGCCAAGGGCTACCAGCCGCCCACGGGCGGCACCGCGCCGACGGGCGTCGCCCGCTACCAGGTGACCATCAACGGCCTGCCCTACGGCTACGGCGCCGAGGGCAGCCACGTGACCCGCGTCGGCGAGGCCCTGGTCGCCAAGGGGCACGGCGACGCGTACGAGGTCGGTCCCGGCCCCAAGTGGAGCGACGCCGATACGAAGAACTACGCGGCCTATCAGCGCAGTCTCGGTTTCAGCGGCGACGACGCCGACGGCGTACCGGGGGAATCCTCGCTCCGGTCCCTGCTCGGCACCCTCCCCGGCAAGACCACCACGGCCAAGCCGAAGCCCAAGCCGAAGCCGCCTGCCTTCCCCGGCCGTAGCGCGTTCGGCCCCGGCAAGCGCAACGCCAACGTGACGCGTCTCGGCGAGGCCCTGGTCGCCAAGGGATACGGCCGCTTCTACAAGGTCGGCCCCGGCCCGTCCTGGTCCAACGCCGACCGCAACGCCGTGCGCGCATTCCAGCGCGCGCAGGGGTGGACCGGCGCCGACGCCGACGGCTACCCCGGCCCCGAGACGTGGCGCCGGCTGGTCGCCTGATCGCTCGACCCCGCCCGGCACCGCGCCGGGCGGGCCCCCGCCCAACACCCCGAGAGGTCCCCTCATGAACCCGAAGAACACCCGCGCCGTCCGTACCGCGCTCCAGACGTTCGCCGCGGTCGTCGCGGTCGTGCCCGCCCTCGCCGCGGTCGTCGCCGATTCCGGCGACCTTGCCGCCGCGGCCCCGTGGCTGGTCGGCGCCGCCGCCACGGCCGCCGCCGTCGCCGGCGTCATCGCCCGCGCCATGGCCTCGCCTGTCGTCGAGGCCCTGCTCGACCGGTTCGGTCTCGGCCTGGTCGACGACCACAAGGAGACCACCGCGCCGTGACGACCCAACCCTCGCCGTCCGATCCGGCAGCGGTCGCACTGGAGTTGGAGCGCATCCGGCGGACGATCGAGGTCGGGTTCACCCGCACCGACGGCGCCCTCGCGTTGCTCGTTCAGCGCCACGACCAGACCGACGAGGCGATCCGGACGCACGCCCGACAGCTCGACGGCCACGACTCCCGCCTCGACGCCGTCGAGCGAGGCGAGACCGAGCGCCAGAAGCGCAACGACGCACGGCTCGACGCCCTCGAACGGGCCCGCTGGCCGCTCCCGTCCGTGGCCGCCCTGGTCGCCCTGGTCGGCCTTGCCCTGTCGCTGTGGACCTTTGCCACCCGCGTATGAGCAACGCCCCCCGTACGGCCGTCTATGGCTGTATGGGGGGCGTTTTCGTGTTCCCCCGACGACCGGCTCGCCGTAGGCTCGCCACCGGGGCCCGCACGCGGACGGCCCGCCCCCGGATGCAGCGGGGGCGGGCCGTCGTTGCGCGTGTGGCTCCCTACATCTGGCCGAACTGACCGGCCGCCGCAGCTGCGGCGAACGAGGACAGCGCGGCGCGGCCGAACAGCAGCGCGGGCCCGTGCGGGTCCTTGCTGTCCCTTACGGCCACGGTCTCGGCATCCACGATGCCGCACTCGACGCACTGCGTACCGCTGTCGCTGCGTGAGGACTTCCACCACGTGACGGGCAGGGTGGTGGAGTCGTCAACATGTGTCATGCGTTCTTCCTTATCTCTGTGATCAATTCCGCCGTAGCCTCGACGGAGAGCGCGGCGGAGGTCAGCCGTTGCCACGCGTCCCGGTGAGCGGCGATCTGCTCGCGTTCCTCGACGTACAGAGCCGAGGTCAACCCCTCCGTGTGCACCACGTCGAGGTCGGTATGGGGGCCGAATCCCAGGATGGTGAAGCTGCCCAGCTGACCGACGTGCAACGGCGCGTTGGCAGGCAACACCTGAACGTTCACGTTCGGTCGCTTCCCCATGGACAGCAACCGGCCCAGCTGTCCATGCATCACTTCGTCATCTTCGGACGTTGAGCGTAGGGCCTGCTCGGAGACGATCGCCCACAGGCTGAGCGGGTCCTCGCGGGTAAGTACGGCCTGCCGGGCGAGGCGCACCTCGACCAGGGCATCGACGCGAGCCTCGATCGCCTCAGACATGGCCATTGCTCGCATCAGCTCGCGGGCGTACTCGCCGGTCTGGAGCAGGCCAGGAATGACGCCCAGCTGCCACGACGAGACCGATTCGGCCTCAGCTTCAAGGCTGATCAGGTCCTCGTACACGGGCGTCAGGACGCCCCTGTACGAGTGCCACCAACCGCGCTGCGCGCCTTCCTTGGTGAGCGTGAGCAGCGCGGCGCGCAGTTCCTCGCTCACGTCCCGGCCCAACGTGACGTACAGGTCGAGCAGGGCGTCGATGTCTTTCGCCTTGGCCGGACTCTTCGCCGTCTCGATCCTCGACAGCTTCGAGTACACGAACAGGCCCTCGGACCTCTCGGCTACCTCTTCGAGGGTGAGTTCGGCGCGCAGCGCTCGCAGCTTCGCACCGAGGCGCCGACGGCGCACAGTAGGCGCACTCATTCCCTTCCCCTCCCCTTCGGCGGCTTGCTCGACAGTCTGCCCGGCCCCGTCATCGGCTGTCACCTGCGTACTTAACACACCGCGTCACTCTCCTACCGGCATATGCAAATTTCTATGAAGTGGCGTCAAGGGTTGCACTACGCAGAGTCGAGAGAGCAATCTGTCATGACGAAAGGTCAAAGCTGCCCGGAGCGTGCTACGAAATACATGCGCGCTCTGGCGCTCACCCGTGAGGGGACACGCATGATCGAACTATGGCGGGCCAATATGCCCGCCTGTTGCGCACTGCCCGTCGGCCCACCGCCGATTCTCTTACTTGACGGTGAAGCCCAATCAGCCTCAGCAGCACGGAAGTTCGTACGTGAGTTCGTCGCGTACCACGTTCCGGGCGCATCCGACGAACACCTCGACGCCGCCGTACTAGTCGCCTGCGAGCTGGTCACCAACTCAATCCGCTACGGCACCGAACCCGGCGACTCCCTGCGCGTCGTGCTCGACGCCGACGACAGCCGGACGCGAATCGAGGTACACGACCCCGTTCGCCGACAGCCCCGGCCCCGCCCCGAGTCCGAAGAACGCGACCGCGGCCGAGGGTTGATCATCCTCAACTACCTGTGCCCCGGCGCGTGGGGAGTCGACGAAATCCCCATGGGCAAGTCGGTGTGGGCGGAGGTGAAAGGGCCGTGACCACACCCGAGACAGTCGCCCCGCCCGGCCCCGGATTCGTCGCCGGCGTTCGGTTCGCAACCGGCGTACGGCGCATCGAGGCTTTCACCGTGGCGCAGCTGCTCGCCTACCACGTCCCGCCGCGGCTCCCACACGAAAGCGTCGAGCGCATCGGCGAGGGTATGCGGGCGCTCGCGGGCGCGATGAACCTCGGCGCGCACGACACCCCCGCCCCGTACGTCGGCCACCGCATCCGCATCCGGAATGGCTCTCCGTGGCTCGACTACGGCGACGACACGTACAAGGTGCGCGTTACGGCCTCGGCGGAATGGGTGCGCCTGGTCGCCGCCGGTACGCCGGTCCGCGTGTACGTCCTGTTCGACCCGCTCGCCGCCGGGGCCGGCCAAGAAGCGACCGCCGAGCACGCGGCCGACTGCTTCAACCGCGGCGCGATGCGCTGGGGCACGGTGTACCACGTATGACCGGCACGCAGATGGGCCGCCCCGGAGTAAGGAAGACTCCGGGCCGGCCCGCCTTCGCCGAGCGTACAAGGCACCACCCGGCACCCCCAAGGGGTTCAGCCACTCGCGGCGCGCGTCCATGGCGCGCGCCCGACGCCCCCCGCTACCGGACCCGGTGAGACGGTAGCGGGGAGGCCCGCCGTCGCTGTATCCCCCGAGCAGCGCGGCGGGCCGGAACGAAACGGCCCCGGCACCTCTTCAGGTGTCGGGGCCGTTCCATGCCCGCTGCCGCGTATTCGCAGATCAGACCGCGAGTGTTTTACCGCCACTGCTGCACATGAAGGTGGCCACGCGCTCGTCGCCGTCGACCCCGAGGTCCTCGCGCAGCGCGTGCGCCAGCTGGGCGGAGCGTTCACCGATCTCACGGAAGCTGCGGCGGTGCGGGTCCGCCTCGCCGGTCCAGGTGGTGACCTGTGACGACCCGTGCACGGTCGTCCCGTGCCGGAGGATGCGGGTGACGGTCAGTGGTACGTCCTGCATCGTGCTCAGCACGGCGTCCTCCCGGTGGGCGCGCGGCATTCATCCGGGGCGGCTCCCGAATGACCTACCTGGCAGTAGGGCTCGCCAGATTCTTGCCGCATACCGCACGGTATGTCACTAGGCCGGGAGAAGAAAGGTCAGCCACAGCTGCGCCGATCACCGGACCGGTGTGAGCTCCGGGTCCTCGCGCAGCTTGCCGAGCGCCCGCGAAACCGCGCTCTTGACGGTGCCGATGGACACCCCGAGCACCTCGGCGGTCTGCGCCTCGCTGAGATCCTCGTAGTACCTCAGGACGACCATCGCCCGCTGGCGCGCGGGCAGCTTCATGATCGCGCGCCACATCGCGTCCCTGAGCACCTGCTGCTCGGCCGGATCCGCGACCGGCGTCACCTCGGGCTCGGGAAGCTCGTCGCACGCGAACTCGTCGACCTTGCGCTTGCGCCACTGCGAGGTCCGGGTGTTCAGAAGGGCCCGGCGCACATAGCCGTCGAGCGCCCGGTGGTCCTGGATCCGGTCCCACGCGACGTAGGTCTTGGTCAGGGCGGTCTGCAACAGATCCTCGGCATCGCTCGGATTCGCGGTCAGCGAGCGGGCGGTGCGAAGCAACACGGGCTGTCGTGCCCGTACGTACGACGCGAACGACGGATACGCCGAAGGACTCGCTGTCCGCGTCGCGGCCCTCGATGCGCTGGTGCACATGGGCACCATGGATACGGTCATGGCTCCACGCTAGAAGCGCCCCCTACTTCAGCGGATCGGCCGCAGGTCCCTAAGCCGTGTCCGCCTCAGGTTGTACGCCGGGTGGTAGCTCCACCTCCTGAAGGTGGAGGAGGCGGAGCACACCCCCTGAGGGTTCATCCCCGAGAGGCCCGCGCCCCGCCCCGCTCTAGCCGATCCGGGCCACCGGCGCGTGCACGAGGTTCCGGTCGATCCGCAGCGTGCGCCCGCCGTGCTTCTCCTTCACGTTCCCCGCGTACTGGTGGATGCGCCGCTCGCGCCACGCGTTCTTGCTCAGTACGGGCTCGTTGTACAGGCTCGGGCGCTTGTGCCAGCGCGCGAACCACATCACCGACGGCAGGTCCCGCACCCCTGCCCGCCGCGCCGTCTCCATGTGCCGTACGCCGTAGTTCGAACTGCTGTAGAACCCCGGTACGTACCCGAACCTGCGCACCTCGCGGTTCCAGGCCCGCACAAAGGCGAGCGTGGCCTTGCCGCACTGCGCCTTCCGGTAGGAGTACGCCTCCATGTCCAGGTAGAGCGGGCTGCTCGTCTTCATCCCGAACGCCTTCGCCCTGCGTACCGCGTCACGGCCCTCCTGCGTCCCCTGCCGCACCGGGTAGCGCCCCATGCGAACGTGCTTCTTGTTCTTCGCGATGACACAGGGCGACTGCGAACCGACGTACACCGGAAGGACCTTCCACCCCATCCCCCGCACCGAACGCATCCACCCGTGGCTCAGGTGCGGCTGGCGCGCGCACGCCCGGCCGCGGCCCCCGAAGTACACGCCCACCGCTTGGTAGTCGGAGGACGTCCAGCGGCGCATCGTGTCCGCGGACGGAGCGAGGCAGGTGTCGAAGGCCCAGCCACGGAAGACCGAAACGGCTGCCGCCTTCCCGGCGGCGCGTTCTTCGGTTCCGGGTCTGCCCACGGCGCCGGTCGGTGGCGCGCCCAGGGCCAGCGTGGCCAGGGCGGTGGCCAGGACGAATCCCATCATCAGTTTTTGGCATCGCATACGCCGAGTGAACGGCCCGGCGCCGCCGACCCGGCCGGGACACGCTCCGCGTTCAGCCGTCCGCCGTCAGAATCAACCCTGATGTGGGGACACCCGTGCCCGCGGTGACGAGTGTGCGGGCCGCCCCGGGGATCTGGTTCACGGACGTGCCCCGCACCTGCCGGACCGCTTCCGCTATGCCGTTCATCCCGTGCAGATACGCCTCCCCGAGCTGCCCTCCGTGCGTGTTCAGCGGCAGCATCTCCCCGGCCACGAAGTCCGCGGCCTCGCCGGGGCCGCAGAAGCCGAACTCCTCCAGCTGCATGAGGACGAACGGGGTGAAGTGGTCGTAGAGGATGCCCACGTCGATGTCGCCGGGCGCGAGACCGGAACTCCGCCACAGCTGCCGGGCCACCACGCTCATCTCGGGAAGGCCGCTCAGGTCGTCGCGGTAGAAGCTGGTCATCTGCTCCTGCGCCCGGCCCGCCCCCTGCGCCGCCGCGGTGATGACCGCCGCCGGCTTCGGCAGATCGCGGGCCCGCTCCACGCTCGTCACGACGATCGCCTGGCCGCCGTCGGTCTCCTGGCAGCAGTCCAGGAGCCGCAGGGGTTCGACGATCCAGCGCGATGCGGCGTGATCGGCGAGCGTGATCGGCTTCCCGTGGAAGTAGGCCGCGGGGTTGGTCGCCGCGTACTTCCGGTCGGTGACCGCCACATGGCCGAAGACATCGGGGGTCAGGCCATAGGTGTGCAGATAGCGCTGGGCCGCCATGGCCACCCAGGACGCCGGGGTCAGCAGGCCGAACGGCAGGGACCAGCCGAGCGCGGCGCCCTCCGCCGACGGCTCCCGGTGCTGCACGCCCGAACCGAAGCGCCGGCCCGACCGTTCGTTGAACGCGCGGTAGCAGACGACGACCTCGGCCACGCCGGTCGCCACCGCGAGCGCCGCCTGCTGGACGGTCGCGCAGGCCGCGCCTCCGCCGTAGTGGACGCGCGAGAAGAAGGTGAGCTCTCCGATACCGGCCGCCTGCGCGACGGTGATCTCCGGGTTCGTGTCCATCGTGAACGTGACCATGCCGTCCACGTCGTCGGGTCCGAGCCCGGCGTCTTCGAGCGCGAGGCCCACCGCCTCCACGGCGAGCCTGAGTTCGCTGCGCCCCGAGTCCTTGGAGAACTCGGTGGCCCCTATCCCCACGACGGCGGCCTTGCCGCCGAGCCGGTCGCGCGTGCCTGCGCTCATGCCGCGCCTCCCGCCGACGCCCCGCCGGGGACGGTGATCGTGACCGTGCCGGTGACGTGCTTGCCGATGGCGTTGGCCCCGACCACGCGGACCGTGGCCGTATCGCCGTCGACCTGCTCCACCGAACCGGTCAACACCATCGTGTCCCCCGGATAGTTGGGCGCCCCCAGGCGGATCGCCACCTTGTGCAGGATCGTCCCGGAGCCGAAGTGGTCCGTGATGTACCGCCCGACCAGGCCGTTCGTGGTCAGGATGTTCATGAAGATGTCGGGGGATCCCTTCTCCTGCGAGGCCACCGGGTCGTGGTGCACGTCCTGGTAGTCCCGCGAGGCGATCGCGCCGGAGACGATCAGCGTCCGGGTGACGGGGATGGTGAGCTGCGGAAGCTCATCCCCGGCCCGCACACCGCCGCTACCACGCCCTGCCCCTTGACCACCTCCGCCGCCGTCCCTGCCGACGCCTCCGCCGTCCATGCCCCCGCCGCCGCCTCCGCCGTACCCGCCGCCGCCTGCGCCGCCCTTGCCCCCGCCGAGGTCACCGCCGACGCCCCCGCCGCCGTCGCCCCCGTTGAGGTCTCCGCCGACGCCGCCTCCGTCCCTGTCCCCGCCAACGTCTCCGCCGTACCTGCCTCCGCCGCCGCCTGCGCCGTTCCTGCCTCCGCCTCCGCCGCCGCCTCCGCCTGCGCCGTCCTTACCCCCGACGCCTCCGCCGCCACCCCCGCCGTCCTTGCCCCTGCCGCCGCCTCCGACCCTGCCCCCGCCAACGCCGACGCCCCCGCCGCCGTCTCCGGAGTCCCGTGCTCCCGTCACGTCCTCTGCCTCTCCGCCGGAATCCCGTATCCCCGTCATGCCGCCCCCTCCTGCGCGGCTCGCGCGCCCTGCGGCGCATCCTGCGCGGCTCGCGCGCCCTCCGCGCCCCCTGCGATCAAGTCGCCCAACTCCGCGAGGACTTCGCCCCCGCAGCCCAGGTACGCGTCCAGCTGCCGCCCCCACAGGAAATGCCGGTGCACGGGATGGTCGAGGTCGGCGCCCGTGCCGCCGTGCAGGTGCTGGCCCGCGTGCACGACCCGCCTGCCCGCCTCCGACGCCCACCACGCGGCGGTCAGCGCATGCGTGCCGTAGGCGAGCCCGGCGTCACGGCGCCAGGCCGCCTCGTACGCCGTGACCCGTATCGCCTCGGTGTCCATATGGGCGTCCGCCGCCCGGAGCTGGACCCCCTGTTTGGCCGCGAGGGGCCGCCCGAACTGCTCCCGTTCGTTCGTGTGGGCGACGGCTCGGGCCAGCGACCCCGCGCACACCCCGGCCTGCAACCCCGCGAACGCCGTCCGCGCGCTCGCCAGAACATCGTCGTACGCCCCGTACGCCCCCTCGCCGCCGAGCCGCTCCGCGGGCGTCCCGTCCAGGACAAGCCGCCCCGCAGCCCAGGGCGCCGTCAGCTCCACGGGCTCGGTCTCCGCGTCGGCCACCCGCACCCGCCAGAGGCTGTGGCCGCCCCGCGGTTCCGGGTCGCGCACCGCCACAAGGACCTCCGTGGCATCCCGCAGCCACGGCACCCACGGCACCTCCCCGGTCAGCGTCCCGGCCCGCGCCCCCTCCGCGGCGGCCACCACGCCGCCCCGCGCCGGAAACGCCCCGGTCGCGACGGCGGTGCCGTCCCGCAACCCCGGCAGCAGCCGCTCCCGCTGCTCGTCCGTGCCGTGCGCCGTCACCGCGAGCAGCCCGTAGACGCAGCTCGCAGCGAACGGCACCTGCGCCGTCACCCGCCCCTGCTCCTCAAGCAGCAGTACGAGCCCGAGCAGGCCGACATCCTCCACCGCACCCAAAAGCCCCGCCGCGCACAGCGCCTTCCACAGCCCGGCGTCCGACGCCGGGCCCGCAGCCGCGAGCCGCTCGGGCGTGGACAGGTCCCCGAAGATCTCTCTGGCCAGGTCCCGTGCAAAATCCTGCTCCTGCGCAGGCGTGAAGTCCATGTCAGACCCCGCCCCCCGCCATACCCTCGACGACCCGGAACACCGGCAGCTCCAACTCCCCGTCCACCTGCTGGAATTCGAGCCGCACCGGCTGCCCGATCCGCACCTTGTCGCTGGGGACGCCCACCACATTGCTGACCATGCGCACGCCCTCCGCAAGACCGACGAGCGCGACGGCGTACGGCGGATCGAATGCGGGGAAGGGCGGATGGTGCATGACGACGTACGAGTAGACCGTGCCTTCGCCGCTCGCCTCGACCGTGTCCCATTCGAGCGACCCGCAGGCGTTGCAGCCGGGCAGCCAGGGGAAGCGCAGTGCCCGGCAGCCGCCGCAGCGCTGGATCAGGAGCCGGTGGCGGGCCACGCCCTCCCAGAACCCGGCGTTGTCCCGGTTGATCACCGGGCGGGGCCTCTTGCCCCGCGGCTTCGCCCGCGCGGGCGCGTACTTGAGGATCCGGAAGCGGTGTATCCCCGCCGGTTCGCCGCCCGCTCTGACGTCCATCCGGGTCGTGACGAAATGCCCTGTGCCCAGCTTCGTCGTCTTGCGCTCCGACACCGACTCGATGACCGCGTCGAAGGTGATCTCGTCCCCCGGCCGCAGCACCCGCAGATACTCCTGCTCGCAGTCGGTCGCGACGACCGAGGTGTATCCCGCGCCGTCCAGGAGCGCGAACAGCTCGTCGTACGCGGGCGAGCGCCCCTGGTGCCCGGAGACGTGCCCGGAGAGTCCGCCCATCGTCCAGGCCTGGAGCATGGTCGGCGGCGCGATGGGGTCCGCTCCCGCGTAGTCCGGGTTGGTGTCCCCCATGGCCTCGCACCAGTGCCGGATCATCGGCTCGTTGACCGGGTCCTTGCCCGCGGCCGACGTGGCGGCCATCCGGCCTTCGAACGCCTTCAGCGTCTCGTACGAAAGATCGGTCACCGTCGCCCCCTCCGCATCCCGAGGCGCATCGTCGCCACGATCTCCCGCTGCACCTCGCTCACCCCGCCCCCGAACGTATTGATCTGTGCCGCCCTGTTCATCCGCTCCAGCTCCCCCTCACCGCCGCCGCCCGTGCCGAGCGCCAGGGAACCGGGTGATCCGGCCCGCACCAGGCCCGCCTCGCCCGTGACTTCCTGGCAGATCCGGTAGACCTCGACGGCCGATTCGGTTCCCGCGAACTTCACGCCGCTCGCGTCTCCCGGCGCCAGGACGCCCGCCCCGACATCGCCCACGAGCCGCCAGTTGAGCAGGCGCGTCGCCGCGAGGCGTGCCTGCGCTTCGGCCAGTTTCGACCGGACCCACGGGGCGTCGATCCGGCGCTCGCCCGTCACCGGGTCGGGGGTGCGGGCGAAGGCGAGGGCCGCTTCGTAGAAGTCCTCGGCCTGCATGCCGATCGCGGCGAGCGCCACCCGCTCGTGGTTGAGCTGGTTGGTGATGAGCCCCCAGCCGCCGTTCTCCTCGCCGACGAGGTTCGTGGCGGGCACCCGGACCCCGTCGTAGTACGTCGCCGTGGTCGTCAGGCCGCCCACGGTCTCGATCGGCGTCCAGGAGAAGCCGGGTGCGCCGGTCGGCACGAGGATGATCGAGATGCCCTGGTGCTTGGGTGCCTCGGGGTCGGTGCGGCAGGCCAGCCAGATCCAGTCGGCGTTCTGGGCGTTGGAGGTGAAGATCTTCTGCCCGTCGATGACCCACGTGCCGCCGCTCGCGCCGGGCCCCTCACGCTCCCCGGCCTCACTGGTCCCACCGGCCCCCTCGGCCTCACGTACCGCCCGTGTCCGCAGCGAGGCCAGGTCCGTCCCGGCCGACGGCTCGCTGTAGCCGATCGCGAAGACGAGGTCGCCGCTGAGGATGCGCGGCAGGAAGGCGGCCTTCTGCTCCTCGGTGCCGTACTTCATGAGGGTCGGCCCGACGGTGTTCAGGGTGACCATCGATACGGGCGCGCCCGCGCGGTAGGCCTCGTCGAAGAAGAGGAACTGCTCGTCGGGCCCGCGCCCCTGCCCGCCGTACTCGACGGGCCAGCCGAGGCCGAGCATGCCGTCGGCCCCGATGCGCCGCAGCAGCCGGCGCTGCCCTTCGAGATCGCCGCTTCCCGGTGGCCCGTCCGGCATCAGATCGCTGAAGTACGTGCGCAGTTCGGCGCGCAGCTGCTGTTGTCGTTCGGTGGGGGCGAGGTGCACGGCGGCGGGCCTCTCCTTCGCGTACGGGCGTCGCACCGACAAGGTTTTCTGACTGTCCGTCAGAAAACCTGCCGGTGTCAAGAGATCACCCTGGATACGAGGGGGTCGCCCGCCGCGCGGGGAGGAATGCCCCGGCTGCGGCGAGCCCCGGACGCGCCTGAGCGGCGGTGCACAAGCACCGCCGCTCAGGACGTCACACACCCCATCGAGCCGGCCCCGGGGGCTGTCCCGGAGGCCGCTCACTTCACCAGAGGTTGGTGAAGTTGACGGCGGTGGTCTCGTTCGACTGGTGGAGCGCGGTGAAGCCCGATCCGTTCACCTGGGCGGTGTTGTTCTGGTTCGAGGCGCCGGAGCCGACCGCCTGCTGCTGCGTCGTGGCGGAGTTGCCGCTGTTGTTGCCGCCCACGCCGCTGCCGTTGACGGACGCCACGCCCGCATTCGATCCGTCGTTCGCGAAGGAGCCGTTGTCGGCCGTCGCGACACCCGTGAAGAGCGCGGCGGCCAGGGGCAGGGCCGCGGCGGCAGCGATGACACGGGCGGTACGGATGCTTGCCATGTGATTCCTCCAGAACAGTGGGTGCGCACCGGCGTTGTGCCGGGAGCACCGCAAGAGCGTCTTGTTCCGGGTCAGTTGGCCGACCGGCCCGGGGGTTCTGCTCGACGTCGCGAGACCAGAGTTGCCCACCGAATCCCCGGCGAACCACCCCGGAAGCCCCAATTCCCCCGCAAGCGTGAGTACAAGTCGATAAACACTCCTTGTCGCTTATAGCTCCAGCTCAACCGCCAGAATCCGGCCCAAACCCAGGCGCCGCACGGGCTGAAGCGTTCCGCTACTCGTCGAAGATCGCGGGGCGCACCCGCGTTTCGCCCGCGCGCCGTGCCCGCCCCCCTTCCTTTCTTCGAACACTCGTACGAAAATGAAGTCATGGCCACCATCGACCGCCATGCCACAGCACTCGTGCTCGCTCACGCCCTGTCCGCCGCCGAGCGCGGCCTCGCCGTCATCCCGCTCTCCCGCACCAAACTGCCGGCGCTCCGCTCCCCTCACCACGACGAGCGGCCCGCACCGACCCCCTGCCACGGCGAATGCGGCCGCCCCGGCCACGGGGTGTACGACGCCTCGACCGATCCGCGCCGCATCCGCGCACTCTTCGCGGCCGCCCCCCGGGCCACCGGCTACGGCATCGCGTGCGGCCTGCCCCCACACCATCTGATCGGCATCGACCTGGACACCAAGTCCGGTACGGACGCTTCGGCGGCCCTGCGGGAACTGGCGCTGCGCCATCTGTTCACGATCCCGGCCACGGTCGTCGTGGCGACCCCCAGCGGTGGCCGCCACATCTGGCTGACGGGACCGCCCGACACCGTCATCCCCAACTCCGCGGGCCGCCTCGCTCCCGGCATCGACATCCGGGGCGCGGGCGGCTATCTCGTCGGCCCCGGCTCACGCACCGAGCACGGCGTCTACAGCACCCTGGCGGGCACCGCCCATCTCCCTCCCGCGAACTGCCCGCCCGCGCTGCTGCGGCTGCTCACGCCGCCGCCACGGGCCCACCAGACCGCGCTCCCGCGGATGCCGGCCCCGCGCGGCCACGGCCTCGTACAGTTCGTGCTCGCCGCGCACGAGGGGCAGCGCAACACCCGCCTGTTCTGGGCCGCTTGCCGCGCCTACGAGAACGGCATCGGCGAGTCCCTGGCCGAGGAACTCTGCGATGCCGCGCTCCAGATCGGCCTGACGGAACGCGAGGCCCTGTCCACGATCGCGTCGGCGGCACGCCTGACGGGGCATGCGTAGGCCTTGCGCATGCCCCGTCAGGCGTACGCGCGCCCCTAGCCGAGCAGCGAACGCACCGCAGCGCGGTCGATGTTCGTCAGGGCCCGGACCAGCTTCGGGGTCAGGAAGACGATGACGAGCCCGACCAGGGACGCCCCGGCGATCTGCACCGGCGACTCCAGGTAGAACGCGTGGTGCTCGCCGCCGGAGGTGTAGTCGAACAAGCGGTAGCCGGGCCAGTCGAGATAGCGCGGGAACACCCAGGAGTAGGCCGGAAGCAGCGCCACCACCCAGCCGGTGACCAGGAAGGTCACGCTGAGGACGAAGGACACCACCCGCGAAGGGAACATCACGAACTGGAAGAGCAGCGCCCGCCACCCGGCCCCGTCCGCGAGCCGCGCCCGCATCCCCGCCCACGCCCCCGCGTCCCGCGGCTTCTCCACGGCGGCGGGACCGGCGGCATCGAGCCCGAGCTGCGACCGCGCCCGCCCCCGCTCGGCGGCGCCGAACCCCCGCGCCCCGGCCAGCGCGGCGGCGAGCACCGGCAGTCCGAGCACGGTGACGAACAGGCTCACGCCGAGCGCGAACATCGTCACGGCGAAGGTGAAGCCCGCGATGGCGACGGGCAGCGAGGTCAGCGTGTAGCCGATCTCCCGGTACGTGGCGGCGGCGAACGGCGCCCGCCAGAAGCCGGGCGAGTCCTGCGAACCGGGCGAACCCGGCGAGCCCGCACGGCGCACGGAAGCGGAAGCGGGAGCGGCGGAAGCGGCTGCGTACGGCAGGGTGCTTGAGCTCATGACGGGCCTCGAATCTTCGCGGTGGGGACGTGCCGGGGAGTGCCGGGCAGCGCCGGGAAGCGCTGTGCTGACGTCCTCAACATTCGCGGATCACAACCGCCCGCGACATACGGTGACCCGGCCTCCCGGGGGTGTTGCTGGCACCACCCCCGGGGCGGAACACGAAAAGGGGCACCTCTGCCCGAGAGGCGCCCTTTTCGCGGACCGCGGCCTGTCCTGCTCACCGCGGAACACGGCTCACTTGCCGCTGGGATCGTCAGCCGTCGTAGCCGTCGAAGCCGGAGTTGAAGACCCCGTCGAGGGACGTGCCGTGGCTGTAGCCGCCCATCGAGGCACCGCCGTAGGTGATCCCGTAGGGACCGCCCATGTTGTAGGCGGCCTTGCCCGCGTAACCGCCCTGGGAGTGGGTGGTGCTCGGGCCGTCGTTGGCGACAGCGGTACCGGAAGCCAGGAACCCGGCGACGGTGGCCACGGCGAGGGCAGTTGCGATGCGCTTCAACACGAGTTTCTCCTCTGAGACGAATCCAGTGATCCCCCGCAGAGAACGAGACCTCACTCGGCACGCCCCGCCTTCCAGGCACGCCGGGCAGCGCCCACGTGGAGTACTACGTTCATCCATTCATCCAAGGCGACTTGCTCGCCGCCCGGGGGGCCACGCCCCGGGCCCGCGCCCCGCGGACAGACCGCCGCCGCCGGAGCGCCCCACAGCAAAGGCCCCTGACCATTACTGCTGGTCAGGGGCCTTGGGCCGACGCGGTGGGTGTGGGATTTGAACCCACGGAGGCTCGCACCTCGACGGTTTTCAAGACCGTTCCCTTAGGCCGCTCGGGCAACCCACCCCGCACCGCCGCTCAGGGCGGTGCGGGGACAAGAGTAGCGGGTCAGCTCTCGCCCTTGCGCTGGCCCAGGACCACGTCGACCTTGTGCTCCTTGCCGTCGCGCTTGAAGGTGATCTCCACGGAGTCGCCCGGCTTGTGCGTCCAGATCTGGCCGATCAGGGTCGGGCCGCTGTCGATCACCGTGTCGTCCAGCTTCGTGATGACGTCACCGGGCTTGAGGCCCGCCTTGGCCGCGGGGCCGTTCGGGGTGACCGGCTTCGACCCGCTCGCTCCCTCCGGGGAGATCGTGGCGCCGCCCGTGCTCTCCTCCAGGGAGACCGAGGCGCCGATCACGGGGTAGACCGCCTGGCCGTTCTTGATCAGCTGCTGTGCGACGTACTTGGCCTGGTTGACCGGGATCGCGAAGCCCAGGCCGATGGAGCCGGACTGGCCGCCTCCGCCGCCGAGGCCGCCGCCGCTCTCCGCGGGCTTGATCGCGGAGTTGATGCCGATGACCGCGCCGCCCGCGTCGAGCAGCGGACCGCCGGAGTTGCCGGGGTTGATGGAGGCGTCGGTCTGCAGGGCGCTCATGTACGAGCTCTTGCTGCTCGCGCCGTCGCTTGAGGTCACCGGGCGGTCCTTGGCGCTCACGATGCCCGTGGTGACCGTGTTCGAGAGGCCGAAGGGGGCGCCGATGGCGATCGTCGAGTCGCCGACGGCCACCTTGTCGGAGTTGCCGAGGGGGAGCGGCTTCAAATTCTCGGGCCGCTCCTTGAGCTTGATGACCGCCACGTCATAGCCCTCGGCGCGGCCGACCACCTCGGCGTCGTACTTCTTGCCGTCGGAGAACGTCGCCGCGAGCTTGCCGCCGTCGGCCGCGGACGCCACCACGTGGTTGTTCGTGAGGATGTGGCCCTCTTGGTCGTAGACGAAGCCGGTGCCCGTGCCGCCCTCTCCGTTGCCGCCCTGGGCCTCGATGGTGACGACGCTGGGCAGCGCCTTGCCCGCGATGTTGGCGACCGTGCCGCGCTCGCGCTTGAGGTCGGCCGGGGTGTTCGACGCGGAGACCGTCGTCGAGCCCGTGTTGTCGTCGTTCCGGTCGGCCGCCCAGAAGCCGATGCCGCCGCCGACACCACCGGCGATCAGCGCCGCCGCGAGCACCGCGGCGATCAGGCCGCCGCGCCGGCCGGAGGGCTTGGACCCTTCCGGGTGCTGCGCCGCGTACGAGGCGCCCCATCCGGAGCCGGAGCCGCCGTCCTGTGCGTACGAAGGAACGGCGGGCGGCGGCGGAGGCGGCCAGCCTCCGGCGCCGGAGGCGTGCGGGGGCGCGCCCGCGGTGGCACCGGCGTGCGCGGGAGCCTGCTGCGCCGCCGGGTCGTCGAATGCCGCGGCGGGCTGCGCCGCGGGCTCGGACGCCGGGGGGCGGGGCGCGGCGGCAGGGGGTGCGGGCTCGGCGGAAGCTGCGGGGGTCTCCACCGGCACAGGAGGCGCTGACGGGGCCGGGGGTACCTCGTTGCCCTCGTTCTCGGTGCTCACAGCTCTACTCCTCGGTCCACGCTGTCGTTCTCGGTCACGGCCTGGCTGTGCCCAACTGTGCATGTGTCT
Source organism: Streptomyces sp. NPDC059900 (assembly GCF_050270335.1). Taxonomy (NCBI): domain Bacteria; kingdom Bacillati; phylum Actinomycetota; class Actinomycetes; order Kitasatosporales; family Streptomycetaceae; genus Streptomyces; species Streptomyces sp. NPDC059900. The sequence continues at coordinate 77,971 of NZ_JBNNJZ010000001.1, read as the reverse complement.
GCAGTCAGCTTTTCCCATGGGCTGTCAGGGCACCATAAGCCGATCCTGTGGATCCGGCGCTCTGTGCCAACCCTTGGGCAAGCCTTCGGGTACCCCGTGATGGCACCATGACGCGGTGACCCTCGCACCACAGCACCAGATCCAGGTGGTCGCCCACCGCGGAGCCTCCGAAGACGCCCCCGAGCACACGCTGGCCGCGTACAAGAGAGCGGTCGAGGACGGCGCCGACGCTCTTGAATGCGACGTACGCCTCACCGCGGACGGACATCTCGTCTGCGTCCACGACCGCCGTGTGAACCGTACGTCGAACGGCAGGGGAGCCGTATCGGCCCTGGAACTCTCCGACCTCGCCACCCTCGACTTCGGCTCCTGGAAGAACAACCACGGGGAGGCCGACGAGGGCCCCGACTGGGAGGACACCTCCGTCCTCACCTTGGAGCGGCTGCTCGAGCTGGTGGCCGAGAGCAACGCCTCGGGGCGCAACATCCAGCTGGCCATCGAGACCAAGCACCCCACCCGCTGGGCGGGCCAGGTCGAGGAAAGGCTGCTTCTTCTGCTGAAGCGCTTCGGTCTGGACTCCCCGCCCGCCGACGGCCCCTCTCCCGTCCGCGTCATGAGCTTCTCGGCGCGCTCCCTGCACCGGGTGCGGGCCGCGTCCCCCACTCTGCCGACGGTCTATCTGATGCAGTTCATCTCGCCGCGCCACCGCGACGGCCGCCTCCCCGAGGGCGTCAGGATCGCGGGACCGGGCATGCGCATCCTGCGGAACCACCCCGGCTACGTGGCCAAACTCAAGCGGGCGGGACACCAGGTGCACGTGTGGACCGTGAACGAACCCGGGGACGTCGAGCTGTGCGCCGAACTCGGCGTCGACGCCATCATCACCAATCGCCCCAAGCAGGTGCTGTCCCAGCTGGGCCGCCGCTAACCGCCACCTCGCCCATTACAGGGTGTGCACCGGCGCGTTCGTTCCGTATTCGATCGTTCCGAGTGCGTCACCGCACAAGGATTGGCCGGTTTCCGGTCCAGTCCATTGGGGCATTCACACCGTGGCGTGGGGCGAAGGAGGTCTCGGGGGTGGCGTTGGTGGTGGCACGGGAGGTGCCCGCGTCGTCGAGCATGGCCGTACCTCATGGCCCGGCGGGCGTGGGGGAAGCAAGGCACCGGATGCGCGATCAACTGCGTATGAACGGGATGCCGGAATCGGTCGTCGACGATGCCGTACTGGTCCTTTCGGAATTGCTCAGCAATGCCTGTCGGCACGGCAGGCCGCTGGGCGAAGGAATGGTGGGCGACGGCGATGTCCGGGCCGCATGGCACGTGGACACGACGGGCCGGCTCACGGTCGAGGTGACGGACGGCGGCGGCCCGACCCGCCCGGTCCCGGCCACCCCCTCGGTCACCGCGCACGGCGGTCGCGGGCTCAACATCATCACGGCCCTCGCCGATGCGTGGGGCGTGCGCGACGACACCCACGGCGAGGTCACCGTCTGGGTCGTCGTCCATGCCGGACACCGCCACGAGGACTTCGCTACGCGCGTCGCGGCTCCCTCGTCCGCCGCCGCGATGTCCGAGCTGGCGTACGCGGACCCCTTCGACGACCGCGACTGAAGGCTGAATCCCGACGCCCCCCGGGTGAGCGGCTAGGCTCGCGCCCGTACGCCCAAGACGTACGAAGAGCCACGCTGTAAAGCCGCATCCGGGAGACACCCAAGATGGCCAAGAAGCGCCCTCAGACCAAGGGCAAGCAGCCGCAGCTGACGGACGGGCAGGTTCCTGTCGTCGGCGCCCGCGAACCCTGCCCCTGCGGTTCGGGCCGCCGTTACAAGGCCTGTCACGGCCGCGCCGCCGCGCACGCGGTGACCGAGCTGGTCCAGCGCCCGTTCGAGGGCCTGCCCGGCGAGGGCGACTGGGTGGCGCTGCGGGAGCTCGTCCCCGCAGCCACGGTCGAACTGCCCCTCAAGGAAGGGCTGCCGGACGGCGTGCCCTCCGTCTCCCTGGCGACCGTCCTGCCGATGGCCTGGCCCGCGCTGCGCCGCGACGACGGCTCGGTCCTGCTCGGCCTCCAGAACGACACGGCGTCCGGCGACATCAGCCGCGACCTCGCCGACACCCTTCAGCGCGCCCTGGCCGCCGAGCCCGGCTCCCCGGTCCAGGCCCGCCGCGCCCCGGCCGACGGGCCGCGCCTCCAGGACATCCTGGACCCGGACGGCACATTCGAGCCGATCGTGCACGAGGGCTTCGAGTTCTGGGTGCCGGACTCGGAGAACGCGTCGCCGGAGGTCTCCGCGTCCCTGGAGCGGGCGAACGCCGCCGCGATCCCGACCGTGAAGCTCTCCGGAGTGGACAGCGCGTACTGGTGCGAGACCCCGGAGAAGAACCACCTGCGGTGGGTCATGCCGCACGCCGAGGAGAAGCTCCTGGACGCGCTCGCGCGGCTGCACGCGGCCGGCACGTCGAGCCTCGGAGAGGGCACCCGCCTGGTCGGTTCCTTCCGGGCGCACGGTCTGACCGTGCCGGTGTGGGACCTGCCCAGCGGAATGGGCGCCGAGGACATCGAGAAGCCCGCCGCCGAGTTCGCCGAGCGGCTCGCGACGGCGCTCGGCAGCGATGCCCCGCTCACGCCGGAGGAGCGCCGGGCGCGCGGCGGTCTCACCAACCGCCAGGTGACGCTTAGCTGACCCACCAGTCAGTCCGGGGAATGGGTGACTCCTGTCACAACTCCCCGTCGTCGCAGGTAAATCCCTGTCCGGATATCCGAGATCGAATTTGCCCAGAGCAGATCTCTTGTTACCGTTCAGGTAGCCCGGTTGCTGGTGCATCCCCCGTCGCCAGCAACCGGGCCCTTTCATGCCCGGCCGCGCTGCGGCCCCACCGACGCTCTCAACTGGCCTGCGGTCGCACGGAATTGCTTCCGGAGCGCAGCAGCAGCGGCCCGCCGCTCCCGTCGGCGAACTCCACCACCGCCGCGTACGCATCGCCGTCTCCCGCAGTAGGCTCCCGCGGCGTCTCGCACGCCCCCGGCTCGTCCGCCGCGCCCACCGCGCAGTGCGTCTGTACGGTGCGTCCGGCCGGGCCCATGACGGTCAGGACGGCGCTCAACTCGCCGCCGGTCGTGTTGCGGTAGTACGTGCGCCCCCAGGTGTCGCCGTCCCGGGTCAGCACGCAGGTCTGGGCTTCGATGCCTTTGGGGGAGGTGAGTTCGGGGCCGCAGCGGGCAGCGCGGAGCGAATCCGGCTGCTCCGTAGAGGGCTGCTCCGTAGAGGACTGTTTCTTAGTGAGCTGCTCCGTGGAGAGCTGTTTCGTGTCGGAGGGCTGCTTCGCGTCGGGATCCGGCGCCGCCTCCGGCGCCGCGTCCGCAGGCCGCCCGGACGGCTTGGCTTCGGCGTCACCGTCGCCCACGGGCCCCGCGGACGCGCCAGCGAGCGGCAGGAGAACCGTCATGGCCACGACGCCCATGAGCGCGATCAGGCGGGGGTTCATGGTCCCTGACATTAACGACGTCTGACGGGCGTCCGGCCCGCCGCACGCCCATTTCCCCTACAACTCGGGCGCGCTCACACCCGTACGAGTGAGGGCATCCACCACGGCGTCCACCACGGCCTCGACATCGGGCACCCACGGAGCCGCCGAGCCGGGCAGCGGTGCCCGCTCCCAGCGGACCGTTCCCTGGCCCGTCTCGGAGGGCGGGAGAGCGATGTACCCGCCCTCTCCGTGGAAGCGCAACGAACCCGGCACGTAGTCCTTGGCGTACAGCAGTTCGCCCAACTGCTCCATGGAGTACGGCGCGACGAGCAGGAAGAGGCGCGCCGGGGTCGCGACGACCGGGCCGAGCCTGATGCCCGTCTCGTCGAGCGCGGCCAGGGCGCGCGCGCCCGCGATCGCCGGCAGGCTGACGGCGCACGGGGCGCTGCCTCCGGTGGCGAGCACGATGGGCGCGTCCGGGCGGTTCGTCCACCACCAGCGCACCATGCGCTCGTCGGTCGTCGCGGTCAGCAGACCGGGGTCGAGAGGATGGGCTCCTGGCACTGTGCAGTCGGGGTCGGGGCAGGAGCAGCGGGTGCCGTCTCGCCGGTCGGTTCCGACGCCCGGCACCACGGACCACTTCCATGCCGTCGCAAAGGTCAGGGCCGCGCCGGTCAGACCGGGGCTCTGGTCGGACTTCCTGCCGGTGAGCCTGGACAGGAGCCTGCTTCGCCTTCCGAGGATCTCGCGCATGAGCGCTCGTTCCTTTCCGTTTACACGCCGAGGAACACGGCGGGCCACATCACACCATGTGTGGATCACTTCGCTGTGCGTAGAACTGGCGCATCACACCCCAGCCTGCGGCATGGGGAACCCCTGGGGGGCCGAGCGTTAGCGTGGCGTGGGGTGGCGGTGCCTGGCGTTTTGCTGTCCCGCGTACTTTTCGCCGCCTCCCCCACGGGAGGATGGGGCACGGTCGTCGTGAGTTAAGACGCCCGGTTCCGTCACCAGGTTCCGGGCGGATCTCAACTGCCCCTGGTCATCACCGAGTACGTACCCATCACGGCCGCTGTGACGCGCCTCCCGTGCCTGAGGGCTTGGGAGTACCCCGTTGTTGAACAATCCCAGTCGATCGCAATAGGCCCTTGCCCGAGTCGGTTTTGAGCCAAGTTACCAAGATCGTTTATAGACCACAGAATTCCCACGGACACCAGGAATCCCAGCTGGACAATGCTGGACATCCCCTAACCAGTGCGTGTAGATGTGGAGAACATTGCTAGCGGCGCAGAATGACATGGGGGTTTGCGATGCTATTGAGCAATACGCACCGGCCGGAAAGCCGTCAGCCATGAACCCTCCTCATCTTCCGAAAGTGGCCGGAATCGATTCAACTGTTCCGCCACCAGCCCACACTGCCCCGCCCGCCCCACAGGCGCAGAGCGCTCCGATGCTGATCCAGGACCGGCTCGCGGGCTGGATCTCCGATCTGACCACCCTCCAGGAGCTCACCGAGCGCATGGCCCGCACGGCCGCCCTCGACGAGGCCCTGCACGAGCTGCTGCGCGCCGGAGCCGCCCTCGTCGGCGCGCGCCGGGGCCTGCTCGTCCTGGAGCCCGCCGACGGGCTCGGCCCCGACACCACCGTCGGCCTCGGCCTCACCCGCGCCGACCTCGGCCACATCGAGACCGTGCCGCGCGGCGCCACCGCCTTCGGGCGGCTCCTCGACGCGCCGCCCGCGCCGCCGGGCGCGCGGAGCGAGACCGCCGAGATCGCCGAGATCGTCGACGCCGATCTGCTCGCCGACACCGGCCTCGACGCCCGTCACCGCGAGGTCGCCGTCCGCCTCGGATACGCCGCGAGCTACGCACTGCCCCTGTCCACCGAGACCGCGGGCCGCATCGGCGCCGCCGTCTGGCTGTACGACGAGCCGGCGGAGCCCGACGAGCGGCGGCGCCATCTCGTCGGCCTCTACGCCCGCCAGGCCGCCGAGCATCTGGCGCTCCTGACCGAGCTGGAGCGCGCCCGCAGGACGGAGGCCACCCTGCGCGAGGAGCTGCTGCCCTCGCGGCTGCCGCGGGTCGCCGGGGTGCAGCTCGCCGCCCGGCACCGCACCTGTGCGCGCGGGGGCGGCGACTGGTTCGACGCGCTGCCGCTGCCCGATGCCGCGCTCGGCCTCGCGGTCGGGTCCGTCACCGGGTCGGGACCGAGCGCGGTCGCCGCGATGGGGCGCCTGCGGGCCTCCCTGCGGGCGTACGCCGTGATGGAGGGCGAGGACCCCGTCGCCGTACTGTCCGATCTGGAGCTGCTCCTGCGGCTCACCGAGCCCGCGCGGTCCGCGACCGCCCTCTTCGCGTACTGCGAGCCGGCCCAGCGCAAGATCATCCTGGCCGGTGCCGGGCACAGCCCGCCCCTGGTGATCGGCGAGCGGCGCACGGAGTTCATGGAGACCTCGCTGTCCGCGCCCCTGGGGATGCTCGCCTGCTGGGAGGCGCCGAGCGTGGAGTTCAGGACCGAACCGGGAGAAACGGTGCTTCTCTACACGGACGGCCTGCTCCACCGCACCGGCGACCCGATGGACCGGGCCTTCGCCCGGCTGCACGCGGCGGCGGCGAGCGTGCCGAAATCGCTGCACGCCGACCCGGCCGCGCTCGCCGATCACGTCCTGCGCACGGTGCTGCCCGACGGGCTCGACACGGTCGACAGCGACGAGGACGTGGTTCTCCTCGCGGCCCGCTTCGAGTGACCCCCGCAATACGCCATGTAATGGGCCTTCCGGCTCTGGGACCCCTTCCGTACGCCCGTACGATGGAGGGGGTTCAGTGTCGTACATAGGAGGCAGATCGTGTCGGAGGAGCTCATCGGGGAGAACCCGGAGACCCCGGAAACCCTGGAGACCGAGTCCGAAGAAGAGCCGATCAAGCAGCGCAAGAACGGCCTGTACCCGGGCGTGTCCGACGAGCTCGCCGAGAACATGAAGTCCGGATGGGCCGACACCGAGCTGCACGACCTGCAGCCGATCGCCCAGGCCGCGCACACCGCCGCCCGCCGTGCCGCGCTCTCCGCGCGCTTCCCGGGCGAGCGTCTGGTGATCCCCGCGGGCAACCTCAAGACCCGCTCGAACGACACCGAGTACGCCTTCCGCTCCTCCGTCGAGTACGCGTACCTCACCGGCAACCAGACCGAGGACGGCGTCCTCGTCCTTGAGCCCTCGGACTACGCCGACGGCACCAGCGGCCACGAGGCCACCATCTACCTGCTGCCGCGCTCCGACCGCGAGAACGGCGAGTTCTGGCTGGACGGCCAGGGCGAGCTGTGGGTCGGCCGCAGGCACTCCCTCACCGAGGCGGAGACGCTGTACGGCATCCCCGCGTCCGACGTGCGCGAGCTGCCCGGGCAGCTGCGCGAGGCGACCGGTTCCGTCCGCGTCGTCCGTGGTTTCGACGCCGCGATCGAGGCCGCCCTGACCGACAAGGTCACCGCCGAGCGCGACGAGGAACTGCGCGTCTTCCTCTCCGAGGCCCGTCTCGTCAAGGACGAGTTCGAGATCGGCGAGCTCCAGAAGGCCTGCGACTCGACCGCCCGCGGCTTCGAGGACGTCGTGCGCGTCCTGGACAAGGCCGAGGCGACCAGCGAGCGCTACATCGAGGGCACGTTCTTCCTGCGCGCCCGCGTCGACGGCAACGACATCGGCTACGGCTCGATCTGCGCCGCAGGACCGCACGCCACGACGCTGCACTGGGTGCGCAACGACGGCGCCGTGCGCTCCGGGGAGCTGCTGCTGCTCGACGCGGGCGTGGAGACGCACACGTACTACACCGCCGACGTGACGCGGACGCTGCCGATCAACGGCCGCTACGACGCACTCCAGCGGAAGATCTACGACGCCGTGTACGAGGCCCAGGAGGCCGGCATCGCGGCCGTCAAGCCGGGCGCCAAGTACCGCGACTTCCACGACGCCGCCCAGCGCGTGCTCGCCGAGAAGCTCGTGGAGTGGGGGCTCGTCGAGGGCCCGGTCGAACGCGTCCTGGAGCTGGGCCTCCAGCGCCGCTGGACCCTGCACGGCACCGGTCACATGCTCGGCATGGACGTCCACGACTGCGCGGCCGCGCGCCGTGAGACGTACGCCGACGGTGTCCTGGAGCCCGGCATGTGCCTGACCGTCGAGCCCGGTCTGTACTTCCAGGCGGACGACCTGACCGTGCCGGAGGAGTACCGCGGCATCGGCGTGCGGATCGAGGACGACATCCTCGTGACGGCCGACGGCAACAAGAACCTTTCGGCTGCGCTGCCGCGGCGTGCGGATGACGTCGAGGCGTGGATGGCCGAGCTCAAGGGCTGAGCGTCCGGCTTCCGGACCGGGCCTCTTCTTTAAGAAGGGGCCCGGTTTCGCGTTTCCGGGTCCTGGCGCTGGCGCTGGCGATCATCGGCGGGGCCTAGCGCTCGTCCTCGCCCGCGACCTTCGCGGTGCTCAGGGCGATGCGGTTCCAGGTGTTGATGGTGAAGATCAGGGCCAGGACGTGGCCGAGCTCCGTCTCGTCGAAGTGCGCGGCGGCGCGGGCGTAGACGTCGTCCGGGACGCCGCCCCGGTGGACCAGCGTGACCGCCTCGGTCAGGTCGAGGGCCGCCTGCTCCTTCTCCGTGAAGAAGTTCCTGGCCTCGCGCCAGACGCCCACCATGTGCAGCCGCGCCTCGTCCTCGCCCGCCTTGCGCGCGTCGGAGGTGTGCATGTGCAGGCAGTAGGCGCAGCCGTTGAGGAGCGATGCGCGGATCTGGATCAGCTCGACCAGGGCCGGGTCCAGGCCGTCGCGGGCGGCGGCGTCGAGCCCGATCACGGCCTTGAAGGCCTTGGGGGCGGCCTTGGCGAAGTTGAGGCGGGGCGTGTGGGTGTGGGTGTGGGTGTGGGCGGCGGTCCCGGCGGTCTGCGGGGCGGTCTGCGCGGTGTTCTCGTTGTTCGTCATGACCATGAATCTACGGGCGGGATAGACCTTGGATAGGGTGCATTTCCATGCCGGAATCATGGGTCAATTTGGCGGAGCGCATCGGGAGTGACCTGCACCTGGAGCTCTCCGGGGCGGGTGGCCGCCGCGCCGCTCTCATCCGCGCGCTGCGCGACGCCGTGCGCGAGGGGCGGCTCGCTCCGGGGACGCGGCTTCCGCCCTACCGTTCCCTGGCCGCCGATCTGGGCGTCGCCCGCAACACCGTCGCCGACGCCTACGCCGAGCTGGTCGCCGAGGGCTGGCTGACCGCGCGGCAGGGGTCCGGCACGCGGGTGGCCGACCGGGCGGCACCTCCCGCGTCCGCCCGCCGCCCCAAGCGGGCACCCTCCCGGCCCGCGACGCCCGCCCCGCCCGCGTACGACCTGCGCCAGGGCCAGCCGGACGCCGCGTCCTTCCCGCGCACCGCCTGGCTCGCCGCGGCCCGGCGTGCCCTCAACTCCGCGCCGAACGAGGCCTTCGGGCCGGGGGACCCGCAGGGGCGCATCGAGCTGCGACGGGCGCTCGCGGGCTATCTGGGGCGCGCCCGCGGGGTACGCACCGACCCGGAGCGGATCGTGGTGTGCTCCGGGTTCGCGCACGCGCTGCGGCTGCTGTTCGGGAGCGGGGGAGGCGGGATGCTGCGGGGCCCGCTGGCCGTCGAGTCGTACGGCCTCGGTTTTCATCGCTCGATCCTGCGGACCGCGGGCGTACGGACGGTCCCGCTCGCCCTCGACGAAATGGGCGCCAGGGTAGAGGAACTGACCGACAGTCAGCGCGTCCGCGGCGTGCTGCTCACACCCGCACACCAGTTCCCGACCGGCGGCCCCCTGCACCCCGCCCGGCGAGCGGCGGTGATCGACTGGGCGCGCACCCGCGGCGGCCTCGTCCTGGAGGACGACTACGACGGCGAGTTCCGCTACGACCGGGAGCCCGTGGGCGCCGTCCAGGGCCTGGATCCCGAACGCGTCGTCTACATGGGCTCGGTGAGCAAGAGCCTCTCCCCGGGGGTGCGGCTGGGGTGGCTTGTTCTGCCCGAACACCTCATCGACGACGTCCTCGCGGCGAAGGGCGAACGGGAGGCGTGGGCCAGTGTCGTCGACCAGCTCACGCTCGCCGACCTCATCGAGACGGGCCACTACGACCGGCACATCCGCCGCATGCGTCAGCGCTACCGGCACCGCCGCGACCTGCTCGTCGCCGCGCTCGCCGCACATGCCCCGCACATCAGCCCCACCGGTGTCGCCGCGGGCCTGCACGCCGTCCTGCGGCTGCCGCCGGGCACCGAACAGTCCACGGCGAAGGCAGCCGCCTGGCAGGGCCTCGCGCTGGAGGGCCTTGCCGGATTCCGCCACCCGGAGGCCACGATGCCCGCGCCCGACGGCCTGGTCGTCGGCTATTCGACGCCGCCGGAGCATGCCTACGGAGCGGCTCTTGAGGCCCTGTGCAGGGCGCTGCCTCCGGCAGAGTGAGCGGTAGGGGCAGAGGTCTTCTCAGGCCGTGACGAGCGGAGTGTCCTCACGCCACTTGAGGATCTTGTCGAAGCTGATCACCGCGCCGCCCCTGCCCCCCGGCTTGGTGCCGAAGTGCACATGATCGGCGAGTTCCTGGATGAGGTAGAGACCCCGGCCGTGCTCGGCGGTGTCGGACGCGTGCATCGTCACGGGCACGAATCCGGGGCCGGAATCAGCCACTTCGATACGGCACTTCTCGCCGTCCAGATACGCCGTCACCCGATAGGCCCCGGCCGCCCCCTCGGCGACCGTCGCCCCGCCGTGCTCCACGGCGTTGGCACAGGCCTCGCTGAGAGCCACCGACAGGTCGTACGAGACGTCCGGATCCACCCCCGCGGTCTCCATCGTGCCCATCAGCAACCGGCGGGCCAGCGGAACGCTCGCAGCTTCGCGCCGCAAATGGAGTGACCACCACATGCTCATGCTCCAGCCTCCTGGCCGCGGCTCGACATACCGATACGTATTGCCGCAAGCGACCGTGTATAAGCGCGCACTTGACGTGATGCCGCCCATACGGCGGACGCGCGGACGGCTCGGAACGGTGTAGACACGTCCCCCACGGGCAACCCGCGAGCAACCCACGGACCCCCATAGCCACACATTGGGCACTTCGCGGTACTTATCGGCTGCCACCGTCACTCATCGGCACCCATCGCCACGCACGGGAGCTTGCGGACCTGCCGTATGCGCCGGGTAAGCCCAGTGCAATGATGTTCCGGCCATGACTGCCCCCCACCAGCGCGAGGCGCGCGCCGGAGTCGACCTCCGGCTCCTGAGAGCCGCGGTGTTCGCCGTGCTCTGCGTCGTGCTGTCCGCCGGGGGCCATGTGCTCGCTTCCTGCGCCGCCGTTCCGCTGTGGACGCTCGGCGCCGGTTTTGCCGCCGTACTCGCCGTCGCCGCGCCGCTGGCCGGGCGCGAGCGGTCGCTGCCGGGCATCGCCGCCCTGCTCGCCGCCGGGCAGGTGGGGCTGCACGCGCTCTTCGGAATCGGCCAGCACGGCGGTACCGCAGCGGCCGGCGCCGACCCCTCCCTGGTGGAGCGGGCCGCGCGCCTGATGTGCGGCGTTGGCGCGGCCAACCTCAGCCCCGCGCAGGCCCACCGGATCCTGACGACGGCGGGCGTGCAGCCGGGCGGCGGGGCCACCGGCCACGCCATGCACCACAGCTCACCGGCCACGGCGGCGGACTCCGCGATGGACTCGATGTCGCTGCTCCCGTCGCTCCCGATGCTCCTGGGGCACGTGCTCGCCGCGGTCGCCGCCGGGTGGCTGCTGCGCCGCGGCGACATCGCGCTCCTGCGGCTCGTGCGGCTCTCGGCCCACGGGGCGTACGGGGTCGCCGAAGGGGCGCTCGTACGTTCCCTGCGCGGTGCGCTCGCCCTCGTAGGAGCATTGCGCGCCGGGCTGCCCGGAGCGCCCGGGGTGGCTGCCCGTACGCCGCGCACGGCGTTCTTCGGACCTCCGGAGCCGCAGACCGACGCGCTCCAGCACACGGTGATCAGGCGGGGCCCGCCGGCCGCCGCCGCACTCGCACTCGCCGCCTGACGCGACGCACTCCTACCGCAGCACTACGGAGAGGTGCCTCACGCCCGCGGCGTCCCACGCGCGCGCGGTGCTCGGTTCGTCGCCGCGCGCACTCTCCCCTGATCACCACCGCCGGCCAGGTCGGCGCTGCTGGTCATCACCGCTGAAACTGGAGTGTTCCGCCATGTCTGCTCTGTCTGCGCTGTCCGCCGTGAAGGCCTCCCGCGTTTCCGTCGTCGGTGGCGTCGCCGCCTCCGCCGTCCTCCTGCTCTCCGTCCCCGCCTTCGCGCACGTCAGCGTCTCCGCCGAGGGCGAGGCCGCCAAGGGCGGCTACGCCACGGTCAACTTCAAGGTGCCGAACGAGATGGACGACGCCTCGACCACCAAGCTCGAGGTGTCCTTCCCCGAGGACCACCCGCTCGCCTCCGTCATGACGGCGCCCGTCCCCGGCTGGAGTGCCAAGGTCACCAAGGCGAAGCTCGACAAGCCCCTGGAGATGCACGGCGAGAAGATCGACGAGGCCGTCTCCAAGGTCACCTGGACCGCCGACGGCAAGGGCGTCCAGCCGGGCTCCTTCCAGAAGTTCCCGCTCTCCATCGGCGCGCTCCCGGAGAACGCCGACGAACTGGTCTTCAAGGCCGTCCAGACGTACGACAACAAGGAAGTCGTCCGCTGGATCGAGCCGCAGCAGAAGGGCCAGGAGGAGCCGGAGCACCCGGCCCCGGCCCTCGCGCTCACCGCCGCGTCCGAGGACGGCCACGGCGCCGCCGCCTCGCACGACGACGCGAAGGAAGACGCGAAGTCGGGTGAGAAGACCGAGTCCGCCGCCTCCTCCGACAGCAGCGACTCCACCGCCCGCGTCCTCGGCGTCGTCGGCATCGTCGTAGGCGCCGCGGGTGTGGCCTTCGGCGTGCTCGCCGGCCGTCGGCGCGCCAACAGCTGAGCCACCCTTCGGGCCGTACCGGGGGCGTTTCGCCTGCCCCCGGTGCGCCCGGGCCCCCTCACATCTGGGACATTTTCGTATGCGCAAGAAGAAGTTGCTCGCCGCCGCCATGCTGGCCGCGGCCACCCTCACCCTGTCCGCCTGCGGCGGCGGTGACGACGGCAAGAAGCCGGTCGCGGACGTATCCGTGGAGTCCAACGGCGACAAGGCCGCGACCATCCTCGACAAGCCCTTCGAGAAGCCGGACCTCGTCCTCACGGACACGCACGGCAAGAAGTACGACCTGCGCGAGCGGACCAAGGGCAAGCCGACGCTCGTCTACTTCGGCTACACCAACTGCCCGGACTTCTGCCCCCTGACGATGAGCAACATCGCCGTCGCCAAGAAGGCACTGCCCAAGGCCGAGCAGGACAAGCTCCAGGTCGTCTTCGTCACCACCGACCCCGAGCGCGACACTCCCAAGACCCTCGGCAAGTGGCTCAAGGCCCAGGACACCGACTTCATCGGCCTGACCGGTGACTTCGACACCATCCAGGGCAGCGCCCGCACCCTCGGCATCAGCATCGAGCCCACCAAGAAGGAGAAGGGCAAGGTCATCTCGATGCACGGCACGCAGGTCATCGCGTTCTCGCCGAAGACCGACGCCGGGTACGTCCTGTACGGCGAGGACACCACCGTGGACGACTACACCAAGGACCTCCCCAAGATCGTCAAGGGAGCGACCCCGTGAACCGTCGCATGATCGTCGGCAGCGCGCTGGCACTGACGGCGGGGCTCGCGCTCGCCGGTTGCTCGGATGCGTCCGCGGACAAGGCATCGGACAAGCCCGAACTGAAGGTCGCCGGTGCCTTCATGCCCGCGCCCGCCATGGACGACATGGCCTCCGGGTTCTTCACCGTCACGAACAAGGGCGGCGCGGACAAGCTCACCTCGGTCACCAGCTCCATCGCCGAGAAGGTCACGCTGCACAGCACCAAGAACAACGCGATGAAGGAACAGAAGTCGTTCGACGTGCCCGCGAACGGCGAGCTCGACTTCGCGCGGGGCGGCAACCACCTCATGTTCGAGGAGCTCAAGCACAAGCCGAAGGAGGGCGACAAGATCGCCGTGACGCTGCACTTCGCGAAGTCGGACCCCATCGAGGTTGAGGTTCCGGTGAAGGCGGCCACGTACAACCCCAAGCCCGGCAAGCACGCGTCGCACTGAGGGACTGATCGCTGATGCAGACCATCGCTCCCCGCTGTGGAGCTCGCTCCGGCGCCGCCGGGGTTCGCTCCGGGGCTACCGGGGTTCGCTCCGGGGTCACCGGGCTTCGCTCCGGGGCCGCCGCGCGCTTCGGGATATCCCCCGGCGTCGGACGGCTCCTGCTCGTCGTCGCCGTCTTCCTCGGCGCGCTGCTCGGCACGGCGGCGCCCGCCTCCGCCCATGCGGCACTGACGGGCAGCGACCCCAAGCAGGGGGCGGTGGTCGACAAGGCGCCCGCCGCCGTCTCTCTGACCTTCTCCGAGAAGGTCGCCATGTCCGACGGCTCCGTACGGGTGCTCGACCCGGCCGGCAAGCGCGTCGACACCGGCAAGACCAGTGACCTCGGGTCCAACACCTACGGCGTGAAGCTGCACAAGGGGCTGCCCGACGGCACCTTCACCGTCGCCTACCAAGTCGTCTCCGCCGACAGCCACCCCATCTCCGGGGCCTTCACGTTCTCCGTGGGCGCGCCGTCGGACACCAAGGTCGCGCTGCCGGACCAGGAGGTGGGCGGCGGATTCGTCGGCGGCCTCTACGGCTTCGCGCGCTACCTCTCGTACGCCGGGTTCATCCTCGTCGTCGGCGGCGCTGCCTTCGTGCTCGGCTGCTGGCCGCGCGGCGCGGGCGTACGGCCCGTGCAGCGGCTCGTGGTGTCCGGCTGGGTCACGCTGACCGCGTCCACCCTCGTGCTGCTCCTGCTGCGCGCGCCCTACACCGGGTCGGGGAAGATCGCCGACGCCTTCGACATGGCCAAGCTCGGTGACGTGCTCCAGACGAAGACCGGCGCCGCGCTGGTCTCGCGGCTGCTGCTGCTCGCCGCCGCCGCGCTGTTCATCGCGGTGCTCTTCGGCGCGTACGAGAAGCGGACCGACCCCAAGGAGCGCAAGGACCTCACGTTCGGGCTCGCGATCGGCGGCGGCGTCGTCGCCGTCGGGCTCGGCGCGACCTGGGCCATGGCCGAGCACGCGTCGACCGGCATCCAGGCCGGGCTCGCGATGCCCGTGGACGTCGTACATCTGCTCGCCGTGGCCGCCTGGCTCGGCGGCCTCTCGGCGCTCTTGGTCGCCCTCTACTTCGCGCCGTCGGTGGATTCCGGGGCGGTGGATGCAGGGGCGGTGGATTCCGGGGCGGTGGATGCGGGGGCAGTGGATGCAGGGGCCGTGGATTCGGGGGCGGTGGATGCGGGGGCAGTGAAGCGCTTCTCCCGGGTGGCGTTCATCAGCGTCGTCGCCCTCGCCGCGACCGGGCTCTACCAGTCGTGGCGGCAGGTCGGCTCGTGGTCGGCGCTCACCGGCACCTGGTACGGACAGCTGCTCCTCATCAAGATCGGCCTGGTCGTCGTCCTCGTCGGCATCGCCGCGATCTCACGGCGCTGGACGGCACGCATCGCGGACCAGTCGGGTGGCATGGCGCCGGAGGCCGCAGCGGCGACCGTCGTCGAGAAGCGCGCACAGAAGGGTGCCGCGGCCAAGCGCACGGAGAAGAAGCCGGTGACGGTGCCCGCCGGGAGCACCGGCGCGGACTCCAAGGGCTCCAGGGACTCGAAGGACTCCAAAGACTCCAAGGGCCCCAAGGACGACTCCAAGCGCTCCGCCCAGCTCGCCCGCCAGCAGGCCGCCATGAGCACCGCCCGCGAGAAGCGCATCCGCGACGCCGATCCCAACCGCTCCGGCCTGCGCCGCTCCGTGCTCACGGAGGCGGGCATCGCCGTGGTCCTGCTCGCCGTCACGACGGTCCTCACCTCCACCGAGCCGGGGCGCACGGAGGAGGAAGCGGCCGCTTCGAAGACGGCCGCCGCCGCTCAGCGGTCAGGTCCGCTCACCCTCAAGTTCCCCTTCGACACGGGCTCCGACGACGGCAAGGGCACCCTGCAACTCGATCTGGACCCCGGCCGCACCGGCAGCAACGAGATGCACATCTTCGTGAAGCGGCCGAACGGCAGCGCCTTCGACATCCCCGAGGTGAAGGTCTCCTTCACCCTCAAGTCGAAGGATGTCGGACCCCTGCCTGTCGCTCCCGACCACATCGCCACCGGACACTGGAGCTCCAGCGGGGTGCAGATTCCGATGGCGGGCAACTGGAAGATCGCGGTGACCGTGCGCACCTCCGACATCGACCAAGTGACCGTGAACAAGAACGCGCAGATCGGCTGAACGGAACCACCATGGCGGACAACGGCATTTCCAGGCGGCGGCTGCTCGGCACCGCCGGCGCCACCGGTCTCGCGCTCGGCGCGGCGGGCGGTGCGGCCGGATATGCCGCGGCGCCTTCGGATGCCTCCGAGCAGGCGCCACCGCTGGCGTCGCTTGGCGCGGACACGGTCATGTTTCACGGGAAACATCAGCCCGGTATCACCACGCCCCTCCAGTCCCGCGGCCACCTGGTGGCCTTCGACCTGGCGGCGGGCGCGGGCCGCAAGGAGGCCGCCGCCTTGCTGCGCCGCTGGTCGGCGACGGCCGAACGGCTGATGGCGGGCAAGGCCCCGGCGGGCGAGGACACGGACGTCGCCAGGGACGCCGGCCCCTCGTCGCTGAGCGTCACCTTCGGCTTCGGGCACGGTTTCTTCGGGCGCACCGGCCTGGAGAAGCAGCGCCCTTCCGCGCTCGACCCGCTGCCGGACTTCTCCTCCGACCATCTCGACAAGGCGCGCAGCGACGGCGACCTGTGGGTGCAGATCGGTGCGAACGACCCGCTCGTCGCCTTCCACGCGCTGCGCGCGATCCAGAAGGAGGCGGGTGACGCGGCACGGGTGCGCTGGCAGATGAACGGCTTCAACCGCTCGCCGGGCGCGACCGCGCAGCCGATGACGACGCGCAACCTCATGGGCCAGATCGACGGCTCGAACAACCCGAAGCCCTCGGACGACGACTTCGACCGGCGGATCTTCGTGCCCGCCCAGGGTGACCCGGAGTGGATGGCCGGCGGCTCGTACGTCGTCGTACGCCGCATCCGGATGCTCCTCGACGACTGGGAGAAGCTCGGCGTCAAGGGCCAGGAGGCCGTCATCGGGCGCCACAAGTCGGACGGCTCACCGCTGACCGGCGGTACGGAGACCACCGAGCCGAAGCTGGAGAAGGCGGGCGCGGACGGCGAGTACGTCATCGCCCTCAACGCCCACGCCCGCATCACCCGGCCCGACCAGAACGGCGGCTCCGCGATGCTGCGCCGCCCGTTCTCGTACCACGACGGCTTCGACAAGGACGGGGAGCCGGACGCGGGCCTGCTCTTCGTGTGCTGGCAGGCCGACCCGCTCCGCGGCTTCGTGCCGGTGCAGCGCAAGCTCGACCGGGGGGACGCCCTGTCGAAGTTCATCCGCCACGAGGCCAGCGGCCTGTTCGCGGTGCCCGGCGGGGCGGCGAAGGGCGAGTACGTGGGGCAGCGGTTGCTGGAGGGGTAGCCGCCGGTGGTAGCCGGAGGGCTGGGGCCGCGCACTCCCGTACGAGGGTTCGAGCGCGGGTACGTGGGGCGTGCGCCGCTCCGTGAGACGCGTGAGCCGTGCCACGTACGGGCCATTAGGGTGACGGTATGTCGGCGATGCGCTACACCTATCTCGGCCCCGAGGGCACCTTCACCGAGGCAGCTCTCCGCACGCTCCCGGAAGCGGCCACCAGGGAGCTCGTCCCGATGGTGTCCGTGCCGGCCGCGCTCGACGCGGTCCGCACCGGCGACGCGGCGGCGGCCCTCGTGCCGATCGAGAACTCCGTCGAGGGCGGCGTCACGACCACCGTCGACGAGCTCGCCAAGGGCGCACCCCTGATGATCTACCGCGAGGTCGTGCTCCCGATCGCCTTCGCCCTGCTCGTACGGCCGGGCACGCAGATCAAGGACATCAAGACGGTGACCGGCCACCCCGTGGCCCAGCCGCAGGTCCGCAATTGGCTCGCCGCGAACCTCCCGGACGCCCTGTGGGAGTCGGCGGCGTCGAACGCGGACGGCGCGCGCCTGGTCCAGGAAGGGCGCTTCGACGCGGCCTTCGCGGGCGAGTTCGCGGCGGCGACGTACGGCCTCGAACCGCTGGTCCGCGAGATCCACGACGCGGCCACCGCCGAGACCCGTTTCGTCCTCGTCGGCCGCCCGGCCCGGCCCGCGGCGCCGACCGGCGCGGACAAGACCTCGGTGGTCATCTGGCTCGGCGACGACCACCCCGGCGCGCTGCTCGAACTGCTCCAGGAGTTCGCCGTGCGCGGCGTCAACCTGATGCGGATCGAATCGCGGCCCACCGGCAAGCGCATCGGCAACTACTGCTTCTCGGTGGACGCGGAGGGGCACATCACGGACCGCAGGGTGGGCGAGGCGCTGATGGGCCTCAAGCGGATCTGCCCGCAGGTGCGCTTCCTCGGGTCCTATCCGAGGGCGGGGGTGGCGCCCTCGGACGTACGGCCGCCGCGGCCCGGTACGACCGACGGCGAGTTCCTCGCGGCGTCGGACTGGCTGACCCAGTGCCAGGACGGCCGGTTCTGAGAGCTCGATGTGAGCGGTCTTACCTGCTGATTTACGTTGTCCACAAAGTTATCCACAGGGCTCGTTCTCGACCTGGGGACAAGTCGACAACGAAGCGTGACATGGTCGACAAATCGGCCTACACCCCACAAGTCCGTCCACAGTCGCGCACGTCACCCCTCGTCCACCCTTTTCCATTGATCAACTCTTTGGAGCGAACCATTTCCACTCGAAAGTGGGTGTGAGGGTGGTTTGGGACGGGAATCCTTCGTCGCGCATGCGGCTTTCGGAACGATCTCTTCCGGCATCCACAGATCTTTCGCACAGCCTGTGGATAACTTTTCGACAGGGGATATTCCTGTGGACAACCGGTGCCCAAGTCCCGCCCCCCGCAAGGGGATCGAGTCAAGGGAGCGCGTCCCCTCTGCCCCGTTTCGGGGAGTGACGCCCCTTCCATTGACCCGGAACGCCGACGCACGGACGGTCCGCGGGGAGGGTTACGGGGAAGGCCGCATTCCGGAATTCCTATTCCGGCAAACCGGCTATAACGCCACAGAGTGGAATATCGAGTCGAGAGCCGGAACCGCGCAACGGTAGCCTGGTGAGGTGATTGACCTTCGCCTGCTCCGTGAGGACCCCGACCGTGTTCGCGCCTCCCAGCGCGCCCGTGGAGAGGACGTCGCGCTCGTCGACGCCCTGCTCTCCGCCGACGAGCGGCGCAGGTCGTCCGGGCTCCGCTTCGACGAGCTCCGTTCCGAGCAGAAGGCGCTCGGCAAGCTCATCCCCAAGGCCTCGGGTGACGAGAAGGCCGACCTCCTGAAGAAGGCCGGCGAGCTCTCGGCAGCCGTCAAGGCGGCCAACGCCGCCCAGGACGAGGCCGACGAGGAGACCAAGCGCCTCCTCGGCCAGCTGGGCAACCTCGTGCACCCGGACGTCCCGGTCGGCGGCGAGGAGGACTTCGTCGTCCTCGATCGCTTCGGCACCCCGCGCGACTTCGCGGCCGAGGGCTTCGAGCCCAAGGACCACCTGGAGCTCGGCGAGCTGCTCGGCGCCATCGACGTCGAGCGCGGCGCGAAGGTCTCAGGATCGCGCTTCTACTACCTCACCGGTATCGGCGCCCTGCTCGAACTGGCCCTGGTGAACGCGGCGATCGCGCAGGCGACGGAGGCCGGGTTCATCCCGATGCTGACGCCCGCCCTGGTCCGCCCGCGCGCCATGGAGGGCACGGGCTTCCTCGGCCAGGCCGCCGAGAACGTCTACCACCTGGAGAAGGACGACTACTACCTGGTCGGCACCTCCGAGGTCGCGCTCGCCGGTTACCACATGGACGAGATCATCGACGCCGACAAGCTGCCCCTGCGGTACGCGGGCTTCTCGCCCTGCTTCCGCCGCGAGGCCGGCACGTACGGCAAGGACACCCGCGGCATCTTCCGCGTGCACCAGTTCGACAAGGTCGAGATGTTCTCGTACGTCGACCCGGCCGACGCGGAGAACGAGCACCAGCGGCTCCTGGAGTGGGAGAAGCAGTGGCTGACCGGGCTCGGTCTGCCGTTCCAGGTGATCGACGTGGCCACGGGCGACCTCGGCTCCTCGGCTTCGCGCAAGTTCGACTGCGAGGCGTGGATCCCCACGCAGGGCAAGTACCGCGAGCTGACGTCCGCGTCGAACTGCGACAGCTTCCAGTCGCGCCGCCTGTCGATCCGGATGCGCGACGAGAGCGACGGCAAGAAGGTGACGCAGCCGCTCGCGACGCTGAACGGCACGCTCTGCGCCGTCCCGCGCACGATCGTCGCCCTCCTGGAGAATCACCAGCAGGCCGACGGCTCCGTGTGGGTGCCCGAGGTACTGCGTCCGTACCTGGGGGGACGAGAGATCTTGGAGCCCATCAACAAGTGAGTCACCCTGCTCCTGCCACGCCGTCCTTCCCGTACAAACTCGTCGCGACCGACCTCGACGGAACGCTCCTGCGCTCCGACGACACGGTCTCGGCGCGTACGCGCGACGCGCTCACCGCGGCCACCGCGGCGGGCGCGGCGCACATCATCGTCACCGGCCGTGCCGTGCCCTGGACCCGGCACATCCTCGACGATCTGGGCTATGACGGCCTGGCGGTGTGCGGGCAGGGCGCGCAGGTCTACCACGCGGGCGAGCACCGGCTGCTCACGTCGGTCACGCTCGACCGGCAGCTGGCGGGCATCGCCCTCGCCAAGATAGAGGCGGAGATCGGCCCGCTGGCGCTCGCCGCGAGCCGTGACGGCCTGGACGGCGAGGTGATCGTCGGCCCCGGCTACGCGGTGCAGGACGGCCCGTTGCCCGCCGTCCCGTTCACGGACGTCGCCGAGCTGTGGGCGGCCCCGCTGAACAAGGTGTACGTCCAGCATCCCGGCCTGAGCGACGACGAGCTGGCCTCGGTGGCGCGTCAGGTGGCGGGTGGCCTTGTCGGCGTCACGATGGCCGGCGAGGGCATCGTCGAACTGCTCCCCCTCGGCCTCTCCAAGGCCACGGGCCTCTCCCTGGCGGCCCGCCGCCTGGGCGCGAAGGCAGCGGACACGATCGCCTTCGGGGACATGCCCAACGACATCCCGATGTTCGGCTGGGCGGCGCACGGCGTGGCGATGGCCAACGCCCACGAGGAACTGAGGGCAGTGGCGGACGAGGTGACGGCGTCGAACGAGGACGACGGCATCGCGACGGTGCTCGAGCGGTACCTGGCCTGAGGCCTCGGTTCCATGGCCTGAGTCCTGCTGTCCGGGCCCGCGTGTGCGGCGCCCCGCGTGCGGGCGCGACATGACCCCGTACGACGTCTTGCGGAGGATGCGCGGATCGAACGCGCGCGAGGCTTGAACCCCGACGACGGCTTAGCAAGCCGCTGCCTTACCACTCGGCCAATCCTCCGGGTGGGCGGCCCGCGCAGCGAACTGCGCGCTCGAAGCGGCCGCCCCGGGCAACTCCCCCGTGGGCGGGGCTCTACGGAGTGAGTAACTACTCCGGAGCCTGCCGCGGGCTGCCCTGCCGGGAACTCGACGGACTACTGACGGACACGTCGGCTCCTCTCCCGGTAAGCGGGCGCCAGGGTCATGGCGCGGTGACACCACTACTGTGCCCGCGCCCCCGAGCCGCCCGCCACCGAATTAACTACTCCTCCCCGGCCAGCTTCAGCGACCGCAGCTTCTGCCCCGCATACCAGGTGGCGAGGACCGTGACGCCGACGAGCAGCACCGTGGCCACCGGGAGGCCGACGTCCGAGGTGACCAGATCGCCGGCCGCGGTCTTCTCGGCGACCGCGAGCGACCACTGCTGGACGCTGAGCGTGCGCGCCCCGGCGACGAGCGACCCGAAGAGGGCCTCCCACACGAGGGCGTAGACAAGACCGAAGACCACCGCGTGCCGCGTGATGGTGCCCAGGAGCAGGAAGAGCGCGGCGTACGCGATGGAGGCGACCAGGGCCGCGATGGTGTACGCCACGGCGATCTGCTGGCCGTTGCCGTTCAGGATCATGCCCGCGATGAAGGTCGGGATCGCGGAAAAGGCCATGGTCACGGCGATGGCGACGGTGAGCTTGGTGACGATGATCGTGGGCCGCTTGACCGGCTTGGAGAGGAGATAGACGACGGAGCCGTCGTCGATCTCCGGGCCGATGGCTCCGGTACCCGCGATGACACCGATGATCGGCACCATCGTGGCCAGGGCGAAGCCGCCCAGGAGGTCGGCGGCGACCTGGTCGTCGGCGCCGCTGAAGCCGCGGACAGCGGCGGAGATGACGATGAGCAGGACGGGCAGGGCGAAGAGGATCAAGGCCCGGCGGCGGCCGAGCAAGGCCCGGTAGGTGAGCCGGGCGACAGTGGGGTCGTACACGATGGCTCCCTTCAGGCCGCGACGAGATAGGAGAAGACCGACTCGAGGGACTCGTCCGATGGCGAGACCGTGAGCAGCCGGATGTCGTGATCGCGGGCGATGCGTGGCAACAGGGCGGTGAAGCGCGCGAAGTCGATGGCTTGGATGCGCAGGGCGCCTTCCTTGAGGTCGACTTCGATTCCTGCCGTCGACGGGTCTGCGATCAGGGCGGCGGCCAGGGCGCGGTCGTCGCTGGAACGCACCAGGTAGCGGTGCGGGCGGTCGGTCATCAGGCGGCGGATCTTGCGGAAGTCGCCGCTCGCCGCGTGCCGTCCGGCCACGATCACCTCGATGTGCGAGGCCAGTTGCTCGACCTCTTCGAGGATGTGCGAGGAGAACAGGACCGTGCGGCCCTCGTCCCCCATGCGCCGGAGCAGGTCCATCAGCTGCATGCGCTGACGGGGATCCATGCCGTTGAACGGTTCGTCGAGCAGGAGCACCGACGGCTCGTGGACGAGGGCGGAGGCCATCTTCACGCGCTGGCGCATGCCCTTGCTGTACGTCGAGATCTTGCGGTCCTGTGCGTACTCCATCTCGACCGTGGCGAGGGCCTTCTGCGCGGCCCGCTTGTCCAAGCCGTGCAGTTCGGCGTTGGCGACGACGAATTCGCGGCCGGTGAGGAAGTCGTACATCGCCTCGCGCTCGGGGACGATGCCGATGTCCTTGTAGATCTGTTCGTTGCGCCAGATCGGCTTGGCGTCGAGCGTGACGCTGCCGGTGGAGGGGGCGAGGAAGCCGCCCATCATGTTGATGAGGGTGGACTTCCCGGCGCCGTTCGGGCCGAGGAGGCCGGTGACGCCGGGGCCTACGTTCATCGTGATGTCGTTGACCGCCACCACGTTGCCGAACCAGCGTGACGTGTGGTCGATGTTGATGGTGGTCACAGCCCGACCTTTCGGTAGCGGCGCATCATCGCGCCGTAGCAGCCCGCGATGAGGGCGAGGACGACGATCACGTAGACCACGCCCGTGCCGGACGAGGGGCCTTCCCCTCCGGGGAAGGCGGAGGTCGCGCCGAGGAAGGCGGTCTGTACGCCGTCGATGAGCGTGATCGGCGAGAAGAGGCCGAGCCAGGCGATGGCGCCGGTGCTGCCCTGTTCGTAGGCAATGGCCTGGACCGTGGACACCGCTCCGTAGCTGATGGTCAGGACGGCGATGACGGCGGCGATCCCGAAGCCGCGGCGGGGTGTGATCGCCGAGATGACCAGCGCGATGCCGGAGAAGAGGAGCGAGAGCAGCGCCACGGAGACGAGGCCCTGGCCGAAGCCCTTCGTCTGGTCCGCGAAGTCGAGCTTGGCGAGCAGCGCCCCTACGTAGAGGACGAGCAGCGGTGCGGCCGTCAGGACGAAGAGGGCCGAGGCCATCGCGGCGAACTTGGCGCGTACGTAGTCGCCGTGCTCGATGGGGCGGGAGAAGTAGAGGGGGACGGTCTTGAAGCGCAGGTCGCGCGAGACGGTCTGGGGGGCCTGGGCGGCGAGATAGAGACTGATGACGGCCTGCAGCACGATCGCGTATCGGGTGTAGTCGAGGGGGAGGTCGTTCGCCTTCGTGGTCACGGCGACCGCCACCATGATCGCGGCGGGCACGCACATCACCGCGAAGAGGATCATGGGAAGGACCTTGGACTTGGCCGAGCGGCCGAGTCCGTACGCTCCGCGCAGGCTCTGGGAGAAGAGGGAGCGGCGGGCGTAGGCACGGCCCAGGCGCGGGCCGTCGTAGTTGCGATAGCCGATGTTGTGGATCTGGGTCTGTTCGCCGGCGTGTGCCGGGGGCTGCTCAACCGCCATGACGGACCTCCTCCTTCCGTGCTTCCGTCCGCTCGGACTGTTCGGTCTGCTCGGTCACGTCGGGCTCTTCGGTCACGTCGGGCTCTTCGGTCTGCTCGGACTGGAAGACCTCGGCGATCTGGTGCCTGCGCTGTTCCATCCGGACCAGGCCGAGGCCGAGGTCCGCGACGAGATCCCGGACCAAGTCGTACGTCTCCTCGCCGTCCGCCTCGATCAGCACGGTGTGCCCGGCACCGGGCAGGCCCGTTCCCTCGTGGGTCGCGACCCCGCGGCCCTGGAGCGCCTCGCGGAACGCCTTGGTGCCGTCGGGGTGGTCGTCGGTGTCCGTCACCTCGACGGCCAGCGTCGTGGTGGTCTGGGTGAAGTCGGTGGTGGAGCTGGACCTCAGGAGCTTGCCGCCGTCGATGACGACGACGTGGTCGCAGGTGCGCTCCAGTTCGCCGAGCAGGTGCGAGGTGACCAGGACGGAGATGCCGAAGTCCGTATGGACGCGGCGGATGAGGCCGAGCATCTCGTCACGGCCCACGGGGTCGAGGCCGTTGGTCGGTTCGTCCAGGAAGACCAGGTCGGGGTCGTGGACGAGGGCCTGCGCCAGCTTCACGCGCTGCTTCATGCCCGTGGAGTAGCCCCCGATGGGGCGGTAGCGCTCCTCGTAGAGACCGACGTGCCGCAGGGTGTCGGCGGTGCGCTCACGGGCCGCCGTGGGCGGCAGCCCCGACATGCGTGCCATGTGGACGACGAATTCCGTGGCCGACACATCGGGCGGCAGGCAGTCGTGCTCGGGCATATAGCCGACGCGCTCACGGATCTGGCCGCCGTGGGTGGCGACGTCGAGGCCGAGCACGGCGGCCGTGCCCTCCGTGGCGGGGGACAGACCCAGCAGGATCTTGATCAGTGTGGACTTGCCGGCTCCGTTGGCTCCGACGAGTCCGGTTACACCGGGCCCGATATCCATGGAGAGCCGGTCAAGCGCGGTCACCCTCGGGAACCGCTTGCTCAGGCTTTCGGTCGCGATCACAGTCACGATTCGAAGTTAGTGGCGCAGACCACATCGGGGCGTCAGACCAGGGGCCTGTCCTCACCTCACTCTCGGGTATTACGGGCCCGTAAGGGTCCTCCTGAGGTCGACCCCTCGGGGACAACCCGCACTCGCCCCCGGACCGGGGCCCGGCTCGGTCCCAGCTATTGACGTAGCCGCCGAGCATTGTCACATTCATCAGTGTCAAGTTACGGACGCGTACTGCGATGGGCCGGACACGCGTACTGCGATGACGGACAGATGACGGACACGGACGGACGGTGGCATGACCTCAGCAGTGGCAGGCGAACTCACCGCGGAACTGCGGGGGTTCAGGGAAGTACAGACCCTCGCGTATGAATGCGCGGAGGCGGTCGCGGCGCAGCTCAGGCCGGGTGTGACCGAGCGCGAGGCGGCGCGCATGCAGCGCGAGTGGCTGCGTGAGCGGGGTGTGCGGGACTGGTTCCACCTGCCGTTTGCCTGGTTCGGGGACCGCACGGCGTTCGTGAACTTCCGGATACCGCTGCAGTTCTTCCCCACCAACCGCCGCCTCGAGCCCGGGATGCCCTTCATTCTCGACATGGCCCCGGTCCACAAGGGATATACGGCGGACATCGGCTACTCCGGCTGTCTCGGCCTCAACCCCGTGCACGACAAGCTGCTCGCCGACCTGGAGGAGCACCGCGAGCTGCTCCTGCGCGAGGTGCGCGAGCGCCGGACGCTGCGCGAGATCTATGCGGACGTGGACCGGCTCATGGTCCGCCAGGGGTATGCGAACCGCCACCGCGCCTATCCCTTCGGCGTCATCGCGCACAAGATCGACCGGGTCAAGGAGCGCCGCAGGTCACCGCATGTGTTCGGCTTCGGCACCCAGTCCCTGAAGGGCTTGGCGAGCGACGCGATCCACGGCCACCGGGACGGCTGGTCTCCGCTGTGGTCGCCTTACAAGTTTTCCGACCACCCGCCCCAGCCGGGGCTCTGGGCGGTCGAACCGCACCTCGGATTCCGGGGTACGGGCGCGAAGTTCGAGGAGATCCTGGTCGTCACCGACTCCAAGGACCCCGAACAGAGCGCGTTCTGGCTGGACGACGATCTGCCGCATGTGCGGCGCTGGGCTGAGGAGAGGGCCGCCGCATGAGCACCGAAGGAACGAACACGGGGATCAAGGGCGCCCGCGAGCGCTGGGTGCGCACCGGCGGAGTGGAGCTGTGCGTCGCCGAGTTGGGCGACCCCACGCAGCCCACAGTCCTGCTCGTGCACGGCTATCCGGACTCCAAGGAGGTGTGGTCGCAGGTCGCCGAGCGCCTCGTCGACCGCTTCCACGTCGTGCTCTACGACGTGCGCGGGCACGGCAGGTCGACCGCTCCGCAGCCCCTACGCGGCGGCTTCACGCTGGAGAAGCTGACCGATGACTTCATGGCCGTCGCCGATGCGGTGAGCCCGGACAAGCCGGTGCATCTGGTCGGCCACGACTGGGGCTCGGTGCAGGCCTGGGAGTTCGTCACGGTCAAGCGCACCGAGGGGCGCATCGCGTCCTTCACCTCGATGTCGGGGCCCTCGCTCGACCACTTCGGGCACTGGATCAAGAAGCGGATGACCCGGCCCACACCGCGCAAGGTCGGCCAGCTCCTCGGCCAGGGCGCCAAGTCCTGGTACGTGTACATGCTGCACACACCGGTGCTTCCCGAGCTCGCCTGGCGCGGCCCCCTCGGCAAGCAGTGGCCCAAGATCCTCCAGCGCGTGGAGAAGGTGCCCGCCGGCGAGTACCCCACGTCGTCGCTGCCCTCGGACGCCGCGCACGGAGCATGGCTCTACCGCGACAACGTCCGCGCGCGGATGCGAAAGCCCCGCACCGACGCCTACGCACACGCGCCCGTGCAGCTCATCACGCCGTCCGGCGACATCTTCCTCTCGGAGCGGCTCTACGACGAACTGGAGCTGTGGGCGCCGCAGCTGGTGCGCCGCAGCATCCCGGCCAAGCACTGGGTGCCCCGCACCCGGCCCGATCAACTGGCCGCGTGGATCACCGACTTCGTCACCACCAACGAGGACGGCCTGCCCGCGAAGGACAGCGTGGCCACGGGCAAGCACGCCGACCGCTTCGGCGGTCAGCTCGTCCTGGTCACGGGGGCGGGCAGCGGCATCGGCCGGGCCACCGCCTTCGCGTTCGCCGAGGCGGGCGCGCGCGTGGTGGCCGTCGACCGGGACGCGGAGAGCGCGGCGCGCACGGCGGAGATGTCCCGTCTTATCGGCGCCCCCGGGGCCTGGGGCGAGACGGTCGACGTCGCCGACGAGCAGGCCATGGAGAAGCTCGCCGAGAAGGTCGCCAGGGAGTACGGCGTCGTGGACGTCCTGGTGAACAACGCGGGCATCGGCCTCTCCGGCTCCTTCCTCGACACTAGCGCCGAGGACTGGAAGAAGGTCCTGGACGTCAATCTGTGGGGCGTGATCCACGGCTGCCGGCTCTTCGGCAAGCAGATGGCCGAGCGCGGCCAGGGCGGCCACATCGTCAACACCGCGTCCGCGGCGGCGTTCCAGCCCTCCAAGGCCCTGCCCGCCTACAGCACGTCCAAGGCGGCGGTCCTGATGCTCAGCGAGTGCCTGCGCGCAGAGCTCGCGGGCCAGGGCATCGGGGTCTCGGCGATATGCCCGGGCTTCGTGAACACGAACATCACGGCGACCACGCACTTCGCGGGCGTCGACGCCGAGGAGGAGAAGCGCCGCCAGAAGAAGACCTCCCGCCTGTACGGCCTGCGGAACTACCCGCCGGAGAAGGTCGCCGACGCGATCCTGCGCGCGGTCGTCAAGAACCAGGCGGTCGTGCCGGTCACCCCGGAGGCCCGTGGCGCCCACCTCATGTCCCGCTTCACGCCCAAGGCCCTGCGCGCGATCGCCCGATTGGAGCCGCCGCTGTGAGCACGGAGAAAAGCACCGACACGAACACCGAGGAGCACTACACGATCGTTCCGCGCCGGGTCTCCTTCGACTGGGAGCGGACCCCGCTGCACTGGATACCGGACGAGCCCACCGCCACCCACGTCATCAACGTGCTGCATCTGCTTCTCCCGGCGGGGGAGCGGTGGTTCGTGAAGGTCTTCAAGGAAGGCCTGCCCCTGGTCACCGACCCGGTGCTGCTCAAGGACGTCAAGGGCTTCATGGGCCAGGAGGCCACGCACAGCGTGCAGCACGCGCACGTGCTCGACCACCTGGCGGCACAGCGGCTCGACACCGCCGCCTTCACCAAGTACGTCGACTTCCTCTTCGAGAAACTCCTCGGTGAGAATCCGCCGATGGGAGCGCCGATACCGACGCAGGAGTGGCTGCGCTTCCGTCTCGCGGTCGTCGCGGCGATCGAGCAGTTCACGGCGGTTCTGGGCAACTGGGTGCTGCACGCCGAGGGCCTGGACCACGCGGACGCCGACGCGGTCATGCTCGACCTGCTGCGCTGGCACGGCGCGGAGGAGGTCGAGCACCGCGCGGTCGCCTTCGACATGTACCAGCACTGCGGCGGCGAGGGCCCGCCCCGCTATGCCCGGCGCATCGCGGGCATGGCGGTCACCGCGCCCGTGATGCTGTACCTGTGGGTCTGGGGCACCGCCTATCTGATGCGCCGGGACCCCGTGCTCGCGGGCCGCCTCCGCTACTCCCTGTCCGAGCACAACAAGGCCGTCGCGAAGGGCCTGCTGCCCACGTGGCGAGAGCTCGGTGCGGCCATACCCCGCTATCTGCGGCGGTCGTACCATCCCTCGCAGGAAGGCTCGCTGCGCAAGGCCGTCGAATACCTGGCCCAGTCACCCGCGGCGCGGGCCGCGGCCGCTGCGGTCGGCCGAGCGGCCATCGCCTAGTACGAGGTTCAACGGAGGCGGGGAGCGTGGACGATCAGTCGGGCGCCGGACAGGGGCCGGCGGAGTACCGCATCGAGGACCTGGCGCACCACAGCGGCGCCACGGTCCGTACGATCCGCGCCTACCAGGACCGCGGCCTGCTCCCCCGGCCCGAGCGGCGCGGCCGGGCCAATGTGTACGGCGACGCCCATCTGGCCCGGTTGCGGCAGATAGCCGATCTGCTCGACAGGGGCTACACCCTGGCGTCCATCAAGGAGCTGCTCGCGGCCTGGGACGCGGGCCGGGGGCTCGGCGGTGTCCTGGGTCTCGCCGCCGAGGTCGACGGCCCGTGGACGGACGAGAAGGCCGACCGGATGACGCGGGCGGAGCTGGACGCGGCATTCGGCGGCGAGCCGGACGAGGCGGCGGTGGCCGACGCGATCGCGCTCGGCGTCCTGGAGCCCGTTCCGGGACGGGACGGCGAATTCCTGGTTCCAAGCCCTCAAGAGCTTTCTGTCGCCGTTGAGTTGCATGCTGCCGGTGTTCCGCTGTCCGCAATCTCCGGTCATCTGCGGGAGTTGAGAGGCCAGGTCGAGCACATAGCGTCCCGTTTCCTGGAGTTCACGACCGAGCATGTCTTCGCGCGTTATCTCGGCCCCAACCCTCCGAGCGAGGTGGACGCGACGGAGGCTGCGGCTCTCGTACGCCGCCTGAGGCCGCTCGCACAGCAGTCGGTCGACGCCGAACTGGCGCGCGCCATGCGTCTGTTCGCCACCCGTCACCTCAAGCATCACTTGGCGTCCGGACAACCGGCCCGGCGCACGGATGAGGCATTCCCGGTGGCCCTTCCCGCGTCGACAACGCAGGCCGTTGAGGCCCTGGTTGGCCGGGAGAACGTCGCCGCGTTCGTCGCCGCCGCCACTGAACGCGAGGTTCAGGCGCGGACATTGGACGCACTTGCGGCAAGTAGGGGCAATAGTCCATCTGTTGACCAAAGCGCCTAAATAGCTCGCGCGTTGTCCACAGAATCGTCAATTGGCCTGTGGATAACTGGACTTGGCTGTGGATCAAACCTGTGGACGAAAAGTGTTGGATGAAAAGTCGGTGGACGAAAATCGAGTGCGGGGAGAACGGTTCGGAGCGAGGCTGAACGGATGAATGGAGAACCCCCCTCTCACGGGGCGGCCGGTGAACGACGCACCGTGAAGGTGTCGAAATACCTGTCCAAGCACCTGCGCCACCAGCCCGAGCGAATCGGACTCACGCTCGACGAGAACGGCTGGGTGGAGATCGACGCACTGGTCGCCGCGGCGCAGGCGCACGGATTCCGCTTCACGCGTGCCGAGCTCGACCATGTGGTGGCCGTCAACGACAAACAGCGCTTCGCCGTGGAAGACGGCCGTATCCGCGCCAGCCAGGGCCACTCCGTCGACGTCGACCTCGATCTGCCCCCGGCGACCCCGCCCCCGTATCTCTTCCACGGCACGGTGGCCCGCAATACCGCGGCGATCCGCGCCGAGGGGCTGCGGCCCATGAACCGCCATGCCGTGCATCTCTCGCCCGACCGCGAGACCGCCACCCGCGTCGGCGCCCGCCGCGGGCGACCCGTCGTGCTCTCCGTGGACGCGGGCGCGATGCACCGCGACGGGCATGCGTTCCAGGTCAGCGCCAACGGCGTCTGGCTCACCGCCGCCGTGCCCCCCGGCTACATCCGCTTCCCGTCCTCCCGCTGACCCGGCCGCGGCGAGCGCAAAGGGCGCCGCCTCCCGGGGCATACGCTCTGTTGCATGAGTTTGCGTCTGAGCACCGTGATCCTGCCCGTCAGCCGCTGGCACGAGGGCGGCAAAGAGCGTTGGCAGCGGGCAGAGGAGCTCGGCTTCCACACCGCGTACACCTACGACCACCTCTCCTGGCGGACCTTCCGCGACGGGCCCTGGTTCGGCGCGGTGCCGACCCTGACCGCGGCCGCGGCCGCCACCGACCGGCTGCGCCTGGGCACGCTGGTCACATCGCCGAACTTCCGGCACCCGGTCACCCTCGCCAAGGAACTGATCACGCTGGACGACGTGTCCGACGGCCGGATCACCCTCGGCATCGGCGCGGGCGGCAACGGCTTCGACGCCACCGCACTGCGCAAGGCCACGGAGGAGCCCTGGACGCCGCGCGAGCGGGCCGACCACTTCGGCGAGTTTCTGCCCCTGCTCGACCGACTTCTTACGGAAGACGTCGTTTCGCACGAGGGCGAGCACTACTCGGCATCCGAGGTGCGCAACATCCCCGGATGCGTCCAGCGCCCCCGGCTTCCCTTCGCCGTGGCCGCCACCGGGCCCCGCGGCCTGAAGCTCGCCGCGCGCCACGGGCAGGCCTGGGTGACCACGGGCGACCCGAAGCTCTTCGAGAACGGCACTCCGGAGCAGTCACTTCAAGCCATCCGCGGCCAGGCCGAGAAGCTGGCCACGGCGTGCGACGCGATCGGCCGCGATGCCGCCGAGCTCGACAAGATCCTGCTCACCGGGTTCACCCCTGACCGCCCCCTGGACTCCTTCGACGCCTTCGTGGACTTCGCCGGCAACCACGCTGAGCTGGGCTTCAACGAGATCGTTCTGCACTGGCCGCTTCCGGGGACCTATTTCGCGGCCGACGAGAAGCTCTTCGAGCGGATCGCCACGGAGGCCCTCGTCCAGCTGGGAGGCGGCACAGCAGGGGCGTAACGGCACTCAGATGTGCGACCCAGCGCACGCCCGTGCAGCCAGATGCGGGACAATCGATGGCGTGACCTCAGCTACCGAACGGCCCGAGACCCCGGCCGCCTCCGTCCCTCACCGGCCCAAGGCCCGGCTGATCGCCACGGACCTGGACGGCACCCTGCTGCGTGACGACAAGTCGGTGTCCGACCGCACCGTCGCCGCACTCGACGCCGCCGAGCGGGCCGGGATCGAGGTCTTCTTCGTGACCGGCCGCCCGGCCCGCTGGATGGACGTCGTCAGCGCCCACGTCCACGGCCACGGCCTCGCCATCTGCGGAAACGGCGCAGCCGTGGTGGACCTGCACGACGGCTCCGGCGGCCACCGTTTCGTGAAGGTGCGGGAGTTGCGCCGCGAGGACGCGCTGGACGTCGTCCGTCTGCTGCGCGAGGCGGCCCCCGGCACGTCCTTCGCGGTCGAGCGGACCGGCGGCCTGCACCACGAGCCGACGTACCCGCCGCTGCACCTGGAGCCCGGCGAGAGCGTCGCCCCCGCGGAGAAGCTCCTCGCCGAGGACTCGGACAACGCCACCCAGCCCATCCTGAAGGTGCTCGCCTTCCACCCCGAGATCGCGCCCGACGACTTCCTGGTCGTGGCCCGCGAGGCCGTCCGCGGACAGGTGGAGATCACCCGGTCAAGCCCGAGCGCCCTCCTCGAGATCAGCGGCCCCGGCGTCTCCAAAGCCAGCACCCTGGAGCTGTGCTGCGCAGAGCGCGGGATCACGCCCGAGGAGGTCGTCGCCTTCGGCGACATGCCGAACGACATCGAGATGCTCAGCTGGGCAGGCAGGTCGTACGCCATGGGCAACGCGCACCCGGACGTGCTCGCGGCCGCCTCGGGACGCACGGTCGCCAACAACGAGGACGGCGTCGCGGTCGTCATCGAACGCATCCTGAGCGAACAGCAGGACCAGCCGGACCGCCAGAGCCGACCGGACCACTAGAGCCGGCCGGACCGCTAGAGCCGTACCCCCCGCCCCTTCAGCCACTTGCCGGGATCGACCGCCGAGCCCTGCTGCGGGGTGAGCCGCACCTCGAAGTGCAGGTGCGGCCCCGTCGAGTTGCCGGTCGTGCCCGCCTGCCCGAGCCACTGACCGGGCCGCACGCGTTCGCCCTGGTCGACGGTGACGGCGGCCAGATGCGCGTACTGCGTGTAGTAGCCGCCCTTGTGCGCCACCACGACCTCGATGCCGAAGCCGCCCCCGCACGACACCGACTTCACCCGGCCCGCGCCCACCGCCCGCACCGGCGCCCCGATGCCGACCGCGAAGTCCTGCCCGGTGTGCCGGTGCGCCCAGTGCGCCCCGGCGCTGTCGAAGCCCGCCGACAGCTCGTACTTCTTCACGGGCGTCATCCACGCGCGCGTGGAGGTCCCCTTCTTCCTTTTCGGCTGGTCCAGGCGTACGGCGCCCCTGCACCGCCCGGCCGCGACCGACCGGTCGGCCTCGCCCTGGAGGGTCCACCGCGCCGACTCCAGCTTGCTCTCGATCCCGCGCTTCAGCCTCGCGAGGCGTGCGTGGCGCCGGTCGAGGCTGCGTCGGGCACGGTCCGCCCGGTGCTTGGCGTCCGCGAGACTGGCGGCGGCCCGCTGGGTCCTGCCGACGGCGTGGGTGACGGCGAGCCCCGCCTGCCCCAGCAGCCGCTGACCGCGCATCAGCTCCTCCGGGCTCTCGGCAAGGAGCAGTCGGGCGGCGTGCGGAAGACCGCCGCCGCTGCGGTACTGGGCGCCGGCCATCCGCCCGAGGTCCGCGTGCAGCCCGTCGACCGCGCGGCGCTCCTTCGCGAGGAGCCGGTCCAGCTTCCGGACCTTCTTGCGTTGCGCCTTGGCCGCGCGCCGCCCCGCTTCGTAGCGCGCGGTCGCCGCGGAAGCCTCCTCGTAGAGGCGTGCCACTTCGGCGCTCGTACCCGGTCCTTCGGCGGCATCGGCGGGCGCGGGGCACAGGAGCGCGCACAGGAGTACCGACACGACGAGGAGCGGGCGACAGCCGCCGCGGTGACGTAAGCGCATGTCACGGATCGTTGCCCCGCAGCCGTCGCCGGGTCCTGCGCGACTCCTGCACCCGGGGCAACCGGTGCCCCGAAAGGCCCACTGCCGTACGGCCGAACAGGGGCCCCTGCGACGACGCCGTCAGTACGGCGCCTGCCACACCACCGTCGTCCCGGCCCCGTCCTCGCCGATGCCCGCCCCGTACCAACTGTCCCCGCCGAGCGATTCCGCACGTCTCTTGAGGTTCTTCAGGCCGCTGCGCCGGCCGCCCGCCGCGATACCGACGCCATCGTCCGAGACCGTCAGACGCACGCCCTGCTGCCCGTCGGGAAGGATCACCGTCGAGTCGACGACGACGTCGATGCGGTCGGCGCGCGCGTGCCGGAACGCGTTGGACAGCGCCTCGCGCAGCGCCGCGATGAGGTTCTTGCCGGTGAGCTCGCCGACCACCGTGTCGACGGGTCCCGTGAAGTGGTGCGAGGGCTTGAAGCCGAGCGGCACCGCGGCCATGTTGATCTCACGCAGGACCCGCGTGCGCAGCCCGGAAGGAGCCTCGGCCGGGCCCTGCTGCAAGGCGAAGATCGCCGTACGGATCTCCTGGATGGTCACGTCGAGCTCGTCGACGGCCTTGCCGACACCCCTTTGCACCTCGGGCACGACGGACCTGCGCTGGGCGCTCTCCAGGATCATCCCGGTGGCGAACAGGCGCTGGATGACCAGGTCGTGCAGGTCCCGCGCGATGCGGTCGCGGTCCTCGTACACCGCGAGCCGTTCCCGGTCGCGCTGCGCCTCGGCCATCATCAGCGCGAGCGCGGCCTGCGAGGCGAACTGGGTGGCCAGCGTCCGCTCGGTCTCGCTGAACGGCCGCGCTCCACGCGCGCGTGGCGTGACGAGAGTCCCCATGACGCGGCCGTCGCTCTGCAAAGGCAGCATCATGACGGGGCCGTAGCCGCGGGCGAGATCGGTCAGGACGCGCGGGTCCGTGGCCGCGTCGTCCAGGAACACGGAGTCCCCGGCGAGCAGTTCGCCGATGATGTGGCTCTCCGGAGGGATGATCACGCCGAGCATCCCGGAGGGCTCGTCCGAGGAGACGGCCACGATCTCCATGCCGCCCTCGTCGTCGGGCAGGAGCACGATCCCGGCTGCCGAGTCGGCGAGATGGCGGGCCTGTTCCGCGACGACGGCGAGCGCCTCCTCCGCGTCGCTGCCCGAGAGCAGCGCCGTGGTGACCGCCACGGAGCCGTCGATCCAGCGTTCGCGCTGCATGGCGGCTTCGTAGAGCCGGGCGTTGCCGATGGCGATGCCCGCCTCCGTGGCGAGTACGTGGACCATGTGCACGTCGTACTCGTTGAAGTCGGCGCCGCCCCGCTTCTCGGTCAGATAGAGGTTGCCGAAGATCTCGCCCTGGACGCGGATGGGGACGCCGAGGAAGGTCCGCATCGGCGGGTGGTGGGCCGGGAAGCCGCACGAGCGCGGGTCGGCCGACAGATCCGCGAGGCGCAGGGTCTCCGGCTCGTGGATGAGGGCGCCGAGCAGCCCCTTGTGTCCGTCCGGCAGGCGTCCGATGCGGTCGGCGGTCTCCTCGTCGATGCCGGTGTAGACGAAGTCGGAGAGCCCTTTGCCGTCCTCGGAGACGACGCCGATCGCCGCGTAGTGGGCGTCCGCGAGCTCGGCCGCCGTCTCGCAGATGCGGTCCAGCGTCGTGTGCAGTTCGAGCCCCGCACCGACGGAGCGCATCGCCTCGAGGAGCTGCGGCACCCGCGCGGTCAGCTCGGGGGAGAGCCCCTGGAGGCCGCGGGTCGTCTGCTTCGCCGCCTCGTCCGCGTCCGGCGTGCCCGTCGTATCCGTCGTACCGGTCGTGCCGGTCGTGCCGGTCGTGCCGGTCGTACCGGTCGTGCCCGGTGCGCCCGGTGTGCCGTCGGGTGGCGGGGAAGCGGCGGAGGCCGAGGGGGCTGACATGCCTTTGAGAGTAGTTAGTCCTATTTGGCGAGGAAAGTCGGCGCTTGGGTCCTGGCGCCCGCTCACCTATCCCGCCGCCGTCACCAGCAGGTCCGCCGCCCGCTCCCGCTCCCGCATGCGCCGCAGCGGCCCGTCCACCACCACGAGGTCCGCGTACGCACCGCGCTGCACCACCCGCCCCGCGTCCAGGACGATCACCTCGTCCACCGCGTCGAGCCCGGCGAGGCGATGCGTGATGAGCAGCGTCGTACGCCCCTCGGTGGCGGCGAGGAGATCTTCGGTGAGGGCGTCGGCGGTCGGCAGGTCGAGGTGTTCGGCCGGCTCGTCGAGGACAAGGACGGGGAAGTCGGCGAGCAGCGCGCGGGCCAGGGCGATGCGCTGGCGCTGGCCGCCCGAGAGCCGTGCCCCGTGCTCGCCGACCAGGGTGTCGAGCCCGTCGGGGAGCGAGTCGGTCCACTCCCGGAGGCGGGCCCGCTCCAGGGCGCCGCGCAGTTCGTCGTCACCGGCGCCCTTGCGCGCGATGAGCAGGTTCTCCCGTACGGAGCTGTCGAAGATGTGCGCGTCCTGCGCGCAGAGCCCGACGAGTTCGCGCACGGTGTCGCCGTCCAGCGTGGCCGCGTCCGTGCCGCCCAGGCTGTACGTGCCTTCGCTCGTCCCCAGGAAGCGCAGCAGCACCTGGGCGAGCGTCGTCTTGCCGGAGCCCGACGCGCCGACC
The DNA here is from genome assembly GCF_050270335.1 of Streptomyces sp. NPDC059900. NCBI lineage: Bacteria > Bacillati > Actinomycetota > Actinomycetes > Kitasatosporales > Streptomycetaceae > Streptomyces > Streptomyces sp. NPDC059900. Next base: position 41,943 of record NZ_JBNNJZ010000001.1, on the reverse strand, counting down.
ACCGCGATGCGCCGCCCGCGCTCCAGCGTCAGGCCGACGCCCGCGAGCGCGTCACGCTTCTGCCCCTCGTAGCGGGCGTGCAGCCCCTCGACACGGAGCGGGAAGGGCGTCTGCGGACGCTGCGCGGGTACAGCGGGCTCGGGAACCGGGTCGGGGGCGTCGAGGACCTCGTAGACGCGTTCGGCGCTCTTCATGACGCGCTGGCGGTACTGGACGGCGAGCGGGAGCCCCAGGACCGCCTCGAAGGCGGCGAGCGGGGTCAGGACGACCACGGCGAGCGCGACGCCGCTGAGCCGGCCGTCGTGCAGTGCCTGTACGCCGACGACCGCGGCGGCGGCCACGGTGAGCCCCGTGGCGAGCGCGCCCAGGCCGTCGCCGAGCGCGGTGGCAGTGGCGGTCCTGGACGCGATCCGGGTCAGGTCGGCATCGGCTTCCTTCGCCTTGGCCGTACGACGGGTCAGCGCGCCGGCGACCGTCAACTCGGCGGTGCCGGTGAGCAGATCGGCCACGCGGGTGGCGAGCACCCCGCGCGCGGGGGCCAGCTTCCGCTCCGCGCGGCGGGCGACGGCTCCGGAGAGCAGCGGTACGCCCACTCCCGCGACGAGCAGGCCGACGGCGAGGACGGCGCCCGCCTCGGGCAGCAGCCAGGCGGTGAAGCCGACGGATCCGATGCCCACCGCCGCGGCGGCGGACGCGGGCAACAGCCACCGCAGCCAGTAGTCCTGGAGGGCGTCCACGTCCGCGACCAGGCGGGAGAGCAGGTCGCCGCGACGAGTCTTCCCGAGCCCGGCGGGGGCGAGGCGCTCCAGGCGCCGGTAGACGGCGACGCGGGTGTCGGCCAGCATGCGCAGGACGGCGTCGTGCGAGACCAGGCGCTCCGCGTAGCGGAAGACGGCGCGGCCGAGACCGAAGGCACGGGTCGCCGTCACCGCGATCATCAGGTACATCACCGGCGGCTGCTCCGAAGCCCGGCTGATCAGCCACCCCGAGGTCGCCATCAGCCCCACGGAACTGCCGATCGCGAGCGCACCCAGCAGCAGCGCGAGCGCGAGCTTGCCCTTCCGCGCCTGCGCCGCACCCCGCACCCGGGCCAGGACCCCGGCATCCGGGCGAGGACTCCCCGAAGCCTCGGCCCCGGACACCTCCGCCTGCCCCGAAGCCCCGGCCCCCGGCACCTCCCCATGCCCCGAAGCCACGCCGTCCGCCGCCCCGCCACCCGGCACCGCCAGGGAGACGGCAGCCCCGTCCACCCGCGGCCGCGCAGCACCCCCGGCCGGGGTCTCAAGCCGTACGACCCGGTCCGCGATGCCCAGCAGCGCGGGCCGGTGCACGACCATCAGCACCGTCCGCCCCACGGCAAGGCGCCGCACCGCCTCGACGACCCCCGCCTCGGTCTCCCCGTCCAGAGCCGCGGTGGGCTCGTCCAGGAGGACCACGGGCCGGTCCGCGAGAAACGCCCGCGCCAGAGCGAGCCGCTGCCGCTGCCCGGCGGAAAGACCGGCCCCGTCCTCCCCCAGCACGGTCTGCTCCCCGGAGGGCAGCGCGGCGACGAACTCCAGCGCCCCCGCGGCCTCCAGCGCGTCCCGCACGGCGGCATCGTCCGCATCCGGCCGCGCCAGACGTACGTTCTCCGCGACGGACCCCGCGTACAAGTGCGGCCGCTGCGGCACCCAGGCGATCCGCTCCCGCCACAGCTCCGGCGCGACCCCGGCCAGGTCCACGCCCCCGACGCGCACCCGCCCCTCGGCAGGCTCGACGAACCCGAGGACCACGTCGAGGAGGGTCGACTTGCCCACCCCGCTCGGCCCGACCAGAGCCACGGTCTCACCGGGCTCCACCGCGAACGACACCCCGGAGACCGCATCCGAGTCCCGCCCCGGATACCGCACCGTCACGCCCTCGACGCTCAGCGCACCGTCCGGCACCGCCCCCGTCCCGGCGGCCCGCACCGGGGCCTCCAGGACCTCGAAGATCTCCTCGGCTGCGGAGAGCCCTTCCGCCGCCGCGTGGTACTGCGCACCGACCTGGCGCAGCGGGAGATAGGCCTCGGGCGCGAGGATCAGGATCACCAGACCCACGTACAGATCCATGTCGCCGTGGACGAGCCGCATCCCGGTCGTCACCGCGACCAGCGCCACCGACAGCGTCGCGAGCAGTTCCAGGGCGAAGGAGGACAGGAAGGCGATGCGCAGCGTGCGCATCGTCGCCTGCCGGTACTCGCCCGTGATCTGCCGGATCGACTCGGCCTGTGCCTTCGCCCGCCCGAACACCTTCAGGGTCGGCAGACCCGCCACCACGTCCAGGAAGTGCCCCGACAGGCGGGAGAGGAGCCGCCACTGACGGTCCATCCGGTTCTGGGTCGCCATGCCGATCAGGATCATGAAGACCGGGATCAGCGGCAGCGTCACGACGATGATCGCCGCCGACACCCAGTCCTCGGTGACGATCCGCGCGAGCACCGCCACCGGCACCACCACCGCGAGCCCCAGCTGCGGCAGGTAACGCGAGAAGTAGTCGTCCAGGGCGTCCACGCCCCGCGTCGCCAGCGAGACCAGCGATCCGGTCCGCTGCCCGCCCAGCCAGCCCGGCCCCAGCGCACCCGCCCGTTCGAGCAGCCGCCCCCGCAGCTCCGACTTCACCGCCGCGCTCGCCCGGTGTGCGGCGAGCTCCGTCAGCCAGGCGACGAGCGCCCGCCCTGCCGCGACCACCGCGAGCAGGACGAGCGGCGTCCCCAAGTCGCCGAGGGCGAGCCCCTTCTGGAAGGCCCCGACCACGATCTCGGCGATGAGCATCGCCTGGGCGATGACAAGCCCCGCCCCGGCGACACCGAGGACCACCACCGCGACCAGGAAGAACCGGGTGGCACGGGCGTACCTGAGCAGACGCGGGTCGATCGGTTTCACGTGAAACACACCCTCCGAAGAAACCGAGGAACGGGGAAATCAGTGGCCGCGGATGAGCGGCCGGGATCAGTGAGCGGGATCAGCAACCGGGATCAGCGAGCGGGATCAGCGAGCGGACATCTCAGTGAGCCGTATCAGCAATGTGCTGCGTCCCGATCCGCTTGCGGAACACCCAGTAGGTCCACGACTGGTAGAGCAGCACGACCGGCGTTGCGATTCCGGCACACCACGTCATGATCTTCAGGGTGTAGGGACTCGACGAGGCGTTGGTGACCGTGAGGCTCCACTCCTCGTTCAGCGACGACGGCATGACGTTCGGGAAGAGCGTCAGGAAGAGCATCGCCACGGCAGCCGCGATCGTGATGCCCGAAAGGGCGAACGACCAGCCTTCCCGTCCCTTCTTGATCGCCACGATCGCAGCGACAAGGGCGACCACGGCCACGGCCATCGCGACCAGGCTCTTGCCGTCGCCGTTGTCCGCCTGCGTCCAGATCAGGAACCCGAGCGCCAGGACCGCGGTCACCAGACCGAGCCGCAGCGCCAGCTTCCGCGCCCGCATCCGGATGTCCCCGACCGTCTTGAGCGAGGCGAACACCGCGCCGTGGAAGGTGAACAGCGTCAGCGTGACCAGGCCACCGAGGATCGAGTAGGGGTTCAGCAGGTCCCAGAAGTTGCCCACGTACTCCTTGTGGGCGTCGATCTTCACGCCGCGCGTGATGTTGGCGAAGGCCACGCCCCACAGCACGGCCGGGATCAGCGAGGTCCAGAAGATGGCCTGCTCCCAGTTGCGCTGCCACTTCTCCTCGGGCCGCTTCGCCCGGTACTCGAAGGCGACCCCGCGCACGATCAGGCAGAGCAGGATGATCAGGAGCGGCAGATAGAAGCCGGAGAAGAGCGTCGCGTACCACTCGGGGAAGGCGGCGAAGGTCGCACCGCCCGCCGTGAGCAGCCACACCTCGTTGCCGTCCCACACGGGGCCGATGGTGTTGATGAGGACCCGCTTCTCGGTCCGGTCCCTGGCGAGCAGCTTGGTGAGGACGCCGATCCCGAAGTCGAAGCCCTCCAGGAAGAAGTAGCCGATCCACAGGACGGCGATCAGCACGAACCAGATGTCGTGAAGTTCCATGACGGTCAACTCCCTCAGTACGAGAAGGCCATGGGCCGGTCGGCGTCTTCGTCGCTGTCCGAGCCCGATCCGGCTCCCGGCCCGCCGATCTTGGTGGGCGGGTTGAGGTCGGCCTCGGTGAGCTCGGGCGGGCCCTGCTTGATGTACTTGAGCAGCAGCTTCACCTCGATCACGGCGAGGATCGCGTAGATCGCGGTGAACACGATCAGCGAGGTGATCACCTCACCCTGCGAAACCCCCGGCGAGACCCCGTCCTTGGTCTTCAGGACGCCGTAGACCACCCAGGGCTGACGCCCGGTCTCGGTGAAGATCCAGCCCCAGGCGGTGCCGATGAGCGGGAAGATCAGCGTCCACTGCGAGAGCCGCCACCACCACTTGCCGAGCTTCGGCGTCAGCTCCTTGTTCTTGGTGAGCATGAGCTTGGGCACGTCGTCCTCGCCCGTGCGGTGCTCCGGCGCCAGCCAGATCTTCCGCCGTGTGAGGTAGAGCCCGGCGGTGCACAGGGCCATGGAGACCCCGCCGAAGCCGATCATCCAGCGGTACGACCAGTAGGCGGTGGGGATGTTGGGCCGGTAGTCACCGGGGCCGTACTTCTCCTGCGCTTCCCTGTTGAGGTCGTTGATGCCGGGGATCTCGGCGCTGAAGTTGTTCTTGGCCAGGAAGGACAGTATTCCGGGGATCTCGATGGCCACGTCGTTGTGCCCCTTGGACACGTCGCCGTACGCGAAGAGCGAGAACGGCGCCGGCTTCTCCGACTCCCACAGGGCTTCGGCCGCCGACATCTTCATCGGCTGCTGCTCGTACATGACCTTGCCGAGGGTGTCGGCGCTGATCACGGTGAGCAGGGTGCCGGCGAACGCGGTGACCAGGCCGAGCCGCATCGACATCCGCATGGTGCGGATGTGCTGCTTCTTGCGCAGGTGGAAGATCGCGATGCCGGTCATGAAGGCGCCGCCGACCAGGACCGCCGCCGAGATGACGTGGAAGAAGTTGACCAGCGTCGTCTCCTGGAACAGCACCTTCGAGAAGTCGGTGAGCTCCGCGCGCTTGGTGCCGTCCCGGTCCACGATCTTGTAGCCGACCGGGTGCTGCATAAAGGCGTTGGCGGCGATGATGAAGTACGCCGACGCAATCGTTCCTGCGGAGACGATCCAGATCGTGGCGCAGTGCAGCTTCTTCGGGAGCTTGTCCCAGCCGAAGATCCACAGGCCGATGAAGGTCGACTCGAAGAAGAACGCGATGAGAGCTTCGAAGGCGAGCGGGGCCCCGAAGATGTCACCGACGAAGCGCGAGTAGTCGGACCAGTTCATGCCGAACTGGAACTCCTGGACGATGCCGGTGACGACGCCCATCGCAATGTTGATCAGGAACAGCTTTCCCCAGAACTTGGTCGCCCTGAGGTAGTGCTCCTTGCCCGTGCGAACCCAGGCCGTCTCCAGGACCGCCGTGAGAGCGGCCAGGGAGATCGTCAGAGGGACGAACAGGAAGTGGTAGACGGTGGTGATGCCGAACTGCCATCGCGCCAATGTCTCGGGCGCCAGAGCCAGATCCACGTCGACTTCTCCTTACGGCCGTGATCACATCGGCAGTTTGCCCCTTTAATCCCACTGATCTTCGGAGGAACAGGGACACGCTTGTGAACGCGTTCACATTCACAAGCATTATGTCGTACCGGTTCCGAGCAATGACAGGGGGTCCCCCTTACTGACGGGAACCTCACACGGCCCCGGCCAGGGGCACGGGAACAGACACGGCGAACGCGCATGACAAGGGGGTGCGACGAAGGGGCCGGGAACAGCGTCCCGGCCCCTCGTCACACCACCGCGCGTGCGGTTACAGCTGCTCCTTGCGGAACGCCTCCGCCGCCTGCACGAAGATGTCGTTGGCCTCGGTCTCCCCGATCGTGACCCGAACCCCTTCGCCCGCGAACGGCCGCACGACCACGCCGGCCTTCTCGCACGCCGCCGCGAAGTCGAGCGTCCGCTCCCCGAGCCGCAGCCACACGAAGTTGGCCTGCGTCCCGGGCACGGTCCAGCCCTGCCCGCGCAGCGCCTCGACCACCCGCGTGCGCTCGCCGACCAGGGCGCCGACACGGCCCATCAGTTCGTCCTCGGCCCGCAGCGAGGCCACCGCAGCGTCCTGCGCGAGCTGGCTCACGCCGAAGGGCACCGCCGTCTTGCGCAGGGCGGCCGCGACCGGCTCGTGGGCGATCGCGAAGCCGACCCGCAGTCCCGCGAGGCCGTACGCCTTGGAGAACGTACGCAGCACGGCGACGTTCGGACGGTCGCGGTAGAGCTCGACGCCGTCGGGCACCTCGGTGTCACGGATGAACTCGCGGTAGGCCTCGTCGAGCACCACCAGGACATCGCTCGGCACCCGGTCCAGGAACCGCTCCAGCTCGGCCCTGCGCACCACCGTGCCGGTCGGGTTGTTCGGGTTGCAGACGAAGATCAGCCGCGTCCGGTCGGTGATGGCGTCGGCCATCGCGTCCAGGTCGTGGACGTCCCCCGGCGTCAGCGGCACCTTCACCGACGTGGCGCCGCTCACCTGCGTGATGATCGGGTACGCCTCGAAGGACCGCCAGGCGTAGATGACCTCGTCACCGGGACCGGACGTGGCCTGGAGCAGCTGCTGCGCGACGCCGACGGAGCCGGTGCCCGTCGCCACGTGCGAGACCGGCACCCCGAAGCGGTCGGCGAGCTCGCTCATCAGGCCGGTGCACGCCATGTCCGGGTAGCGGTTGAACGTGCCCGCGGCGGCGAGCGCGCTCTCCATGACGCCCGGCAGGGGCGGGTAGGGGTTCTCGTTCGAGGACAGCTTGTAGGCCGCCGGGCCATCGGCGGCGGCAGGCTTCCCCGGCTTGTAGCTGGGGATACCCTCCAGCTCGGCACGCAGCCTCGGGCTCGTCTCGCTCACCGCAGTCCTCCTCTTGAACATCCGAAAAACCTGAAACGTCTGGAACATCTGGAACGCCAGAAAAACCAGAAACGTCCGGAACGCCTGAACACCTGACGTCAATACTCCTCACCTTATGAGGATTCAGCGCTGCTGCGAATGGGTCAGGGGAAACGGCTCCCACAGGCGTGCACAGAGGGGGGAGCGCTCCGCGTCTCAGTACGCGCCGGTGGCTCGCGCCGTGGCGCGCATCACCCGTGAAGGTGAGTTGAGACCTCTTCGAAACATCGCTCCATCGGCAGGCCCGTGCGCGGCGACACAGGAGCGTCCACCCCGGGAACCGCCAACTCCCTTGCAATCCAAGGTCGTTGACCCGATTTCTCCATGCAGAAACGTGCCTGTCAACGAGTGAATATGCGTCCGCACTACCCACCCCCATGAGCCCTACTATCGGCTCGCCATGACAGCAGCAGGGAACCACCAGGTGAGCCGAGCGGAGACCGCCCGCCGGGGCAACCGGCAGAGCCGAGCGGGCATCAGAGACGTCGCCGCCGCCGCCGGTGTCTCCATCACGACTGTCTCCGACGCACTCAACGGCAAGGGGCGGCTCCCGGACGCCACCCGACGCCACGTCCGCGAGGTCGCCGAACGGCTGGGCTATCGGCCCTCCGCGGCGGCCCGAACGCTCCGTACCGGCAAGTCGGGCCTCATCGGCCTGACCGTGACGACCTACGGGGATGAACCTTTCACCTTCACCGAATTCGCGTACTTCGCGGAGATGGCCAGAGCCGCGACCTCGGCCGCGCTGGCCCGCGGCTACGCCCTTGTCATCCTTCCCGCCACCTCCCGGCGCAGCCCCGTGGACGTGTGGTCGAACGTCGCGCTCGACGGCACCGTCGTCGTCGATCCGTCCGACCACGATCCCGTCGTCAGCGAGCTCGTGCGCCAGGGCCTCCCCGTGGTGTCCGACGGCCGTCCGGCCGGGTCTCTGCCGGTCACCGCCTGGGTCGACAACGACCACGAGGCGGCGGTCCTGGAGATCCTCGACCACCTCGCGGCGGCCGGAGCCCGCCGCATCGGACTGCTCACCGGAACCACCACGGACACGTACACCCATCTGTCCACGACCGCCTATCTGCGCTGGTGCGAGCGCGTCGGCCAGGACCCGGTCTACGAGTCCTACCCCGCCCACGACCCGTGCGCCGGCGCCGTCGCGGCCGACCGGCTGCTCGCCAGACCAGACCGCCCCGACGCCGTATACGGCCTCTTCGATCCCAACGGCACCGATCTCCTGGCCGCCGCCCGCCGCTACGGACTGCGCGTCCCGGACGACCTGCTGCTCGTGTGCTGCAGCGAGTCCACCGTCTACGCCACCACCGAACCGCCCATCACCACGCTCTCGCTCAAACCGCGCCGCATCGGCACGGCCGTCGTCCAGCTGCTCATCGACGCCATCGAAGGGCTGGATTCGGGCCGGCCCGTCGAGCAGGTGATACCGACGGAGCTGATCGTGCGCACCTCGTCCGAGCGACGTCCGCCGCGCACGACGGTCAGCCCACCCCGCTCGCCCGGACCGGGTTGAGCGGACCGTTCGGCATCGGGTTGAGCGGCTCGCTCGACACCGGGTTGAGCGGACCGTTCGGCGGGGAGAACCCCCGTCAACCGGGCAGTGCCCGGCACTGCCCGGTCGTGGCCCGGGGGGAAACCCCTACCCAATTCGGGAGAAAACCTCGGTGAACAGGGGTTCAGCACTGATTCACCACCCCTGGTGCACCACACAGCGCGAGCCGCATTCCTATGATGGGCGGACGACACCGCGGGCCGCTGCGACCAGGCAGTCCGATCTCGGTGCAGATGCGGCGCAATGGTGGTGGAGGGGTCGATGACTCAGGGGGCCGGTCAGGGACCCGATGTGCGGACGGCGACGTTGCGCGACTTCCGCGTTCCGGCGTACGTCCATGAGACCGGACCGGTCCAGGGGGGTCCGGCGGGTGTGGCGGGTCCGAGCGCGCCGGTGGAGGTCACCGGAGTGCCGGACGACGGCTACACCCCGACCCAGCGCGACCTGCCGGTCATCAATCGCGGGGACACCGTGCAAGTGGAGGTGCAGCCCATGCCGGAGCCTCCGCAGGCGCCGACCGACGAGCACGGTCCGCTGTTCGTCGTGGGCGACGTGCACGGCTATCTGGACGAGCTGCTCGCGGCGCTCCACGAGCAGAACCTCATCGACGGCGACGGCGACTGGTCCGCGGGCAACGCACGCCTGTGGTTCCTCGGCGACTTCACCGACCGCGGCCCGGACGGCATCGGCGTCATCGACCTCGTGATGCGCCTGTCCGCGCAGGCGGCCGCCGCGGGCGGCTACTGCAAGGCCCTGATGGGCAACCACGAGCTGCTCCTGCTCGGCGCGAAGCGGTTCGGCGACACCCCGGTCAACTCGGGCGCGGGCACGGCCACCTTCCAGGCCGCCTGGCTCCTGAACGGCGGCCAGAAGACCGACATGGAACGCCTGGAGGACCACCACCTGCAGTGGATGGCCCGCCTCGACGCGATCGAGTCGGAGGACGGGCATCTCCTGATGCACTCCGACACGACCGCCTATCTGGATTACGGCGACTCGATCGAAGCCGTGAACGACACGGTCCGCGAAACCCTCACCCGCAACGACGCCGACGAGTGCTGGGACCTCTTCAGGAAGTTCACCAAGCGCTTCGCCTTCCGCGACGAGTCGGGCCCCGGTGCCGTACGCGAACTCCTCGACATGTACGGCGGCCACCGCATCGTGCATGGCCACAGCCCCATCCCGTATCTGCTCGGCGATGTCGGCTCGGAGGATGACTCCGACGGCGGCGGTCCCGTAATCGAGGGACCACACATCTACGCAGGCGGACTGGCCATCGCCATGGACGGCGGCGTGACCATGGCCGGAAAACTGCTGGTCTGCCAACTGCCCCTGGATAACTGAGCGTTCGCTGGGCAGGCGCTCCTCTACACGATCACGCGGGCCAGGGGGCCCAATTCTGGAAACCCCCTGTCACCGCGTGCCGTCACGGCTCTACCATCGGCTTATCCGTAGCAGGCTCCCCTCCGTTTCTGCCCGACGGCTCGCAGCCATGCGAGCTCCCAAGCCCTACGGAGCATCGGGGGATGCACATGAACAGCGCTCCACAACTGCTCAATGAGGACCGCCCCGAGTACGAGCGGATCCTCGATGAGGCGCTGCGCACCGCACCGAACCGTCCTGATCTAGCCGCACTGGGCGAGCGGCTCAATCCGGAGCAGCTGCGCACCATGGCTCTGAACGCCACCGCGCTGATCACTGCCGCCGCAACGACCGAGTACACGCACTACGTGAAGGTCCGCGAAGAACTGCGCGAAAGCGGATCTGCCGCATCATCGATCCGCGAGCGGAGCACCGAGGGCACGGAAGCCGGTTCCGGCGGGCTCGGTCTCGCCACCACGATGGGGGAGGTCACCGTTCAGGCTTCGGGGGCGGGAGCCGTCGCCGTCGTCGCGGTGCTCGCGCCCGTTCTCGCCGGGGCGGCCGCCGCGATCTTCCTGCTCGTCGGCTACATCCTGAAGATGCTCACCCCGGAGCCCGCCTTCGCGGACACCATGCTCACCGCGGGATGGCTGTTCGGCGCGCTCACCGCGGGGGGCATCCTCGTCGCCGCGGTCGGTCTGCTCCTGACCGCCCTGCGCAACGGCTCGACCTCGCTACAGGCCGGTTCGTACGGCGATCAGAACGAGGAGGTGGTCCGCGCCAGGGAAGCCTGGGGCGAGGCACTCCTGGAGCGCGGCGTCCTGCCGTTCCTGCGGCAGGCGCTCGCGGATCCGGGGGCGGCTCACGCGGCCCGCACACCGGCCGGGGATCCGGGCGGCCGGATGCCGCACCTCGGCTATCACCGGCCGGGGTTCAGCAGCCCGGGCGGCGAACAGGCGGCGGGATCGCGCCCGAGCTTCTCGAGCCCGGACTTCTCCAGCCCGGACTTCGGCGGTCCCGAGCACAAGCCGGAGTAGTACGCGACGCGCCTTCGGGCGGACAGCGAGACCGTCCGCCCGAAGTGCCACGCCGTGACGCGGTGCCGTACGCCGATCAGTCGGCGATCGGGAGATACACGCGGTTTCCGGCTGCCGCGAACTCCTTGGACTTCTGGTCCATGCCCGCCGCGATCTCTTCCTGCGTGCCGCCGTGCTCGCGCCGGATGTCGTGCGAGATCTTCATCGAGCAGAACTTCGGCCCGCACATCGAGCAGAAGTGCGCCGTCTTCGCGGGCTCCGCCGGCAGCGTCTCGTCGTGGAACTCCCGTGCGGTGACCGGGTCGAGGGCCAGGTTGAACTGGTCCTCCCAGCGGAACTCGAAGCGTGCGTCCGAGAGCGCGTCGTCCCAGTCCTGCGCGCCCGGGTGGCCCTTGGCGAGGTCCGCGGCGTGGGCAGCGATCTTGTACGTGATGACGCCGGTCTTCACGTCGTCACGGTTGGGCAGGCCCAGGTGCTCCTTGGGCGTGACGTAGCAGAGCATCGCCGTGCCCCACCAGCCGATCATCGCGGCGCCGATGCCGGAGGTGATGTGGTCGTAGGCGGGCGCGATGTCGGTGGTCAGCGGGCCGAGCGTGTAGAACGGCGCCTCCTCGCAGATCTCCTGCTGAAGGTCGACGTTCTCCTTGATCTTGTGCATCGGGACGTGGCCCGGGCCCTCGATCATCGTCTGTACGTTGTGACGCTTGGCGATCGTGTTGAGTTCCCCGAGGGTGCGCAACTCGGCGAACTGCGCCTCGTCGTTGGCGTCCGCGATCGAACCGGGGCGCAGGCCGTCGCCCAGCGAGTACGTCACGTCGTACGACGCGAGGATCTCGCAGAGCTCCTCGAAGTTCTCGTAGAGGAAGCTCTCCTTGTGGTGCGCGAGGCACCAGGCGGCCATGATCGAGCCGCCGCGCGAGACGATGCCGGTCTTGCGGTTGGCGGTCAGCGGGACGTACGGAAGGCGCACGCCCGCGTGCACCGTCATGTAGTCCACGCCCTGTTCGGCCTGCTCGATGACCGTGTCCTTGTAGATCTCCCAGGTCAGCGCCTCGGCCTGGCCGTCGACCTTCTCCAGGGCCTGGTAAAGCGGCACGGTGCCGATGGGGACGGGGGAGTTGCGCAGGACCCACTCGCGGGTGGTGTGGATGTTGCGCCCGGTGGAGAGGTCCATGACCGTGTCGGCGCCCCACTTGGTCGCCCAGGTCATCTTGTCCACCTCCTCCTCGATGGAGGAGGTCACCGCGGAGTTCCCGATGTTGGCGTTCACCTTCACCAGGAACTTCTTGCCGATGATCATCGGCTCGATCTCCGGGTGGTTCACGTTGGCGGGGATGACCGCGCGGCCCGCGGCGACCTCCGCGCGCACGACCTCGGGGTCGAGGTTCTCGCGGATCCCGATGAACTCCATCTCGGGCGTGATCTCGCCGCGCCGGGCGTACGCGAGTTGCGTCACCGCCTGGCCTCCACGGCCCCGGCGCGGCTGGCGCGGACGGCCGGGGAAGACCGCGTCGAGGTTCTTCAGGCCCCCGCGCGGCGAGGTGTGCTTGATGCCGTCGTCCTCGGGGCGGGGCGGACGGCCCGTGTACTCCTCGGTGTCGCCGCGGGCGATGATCCAGTTTTCGCGCAGGGGTGCCAGGCCCCTGCGGACGTCGGTGTCGATGGACTCGTCGGTGTACGGACCCGAAGTGTCGTACAGGGTCACGGCCTTGCCGTTGGTGAGGTGCACCTGCCGGACCGGCACCCGCAGATCCGGGCGCGAGCCCTCGACATACGCCTTGTGCCATCCGATGGACTTCCCGACCTCGCCGCTCTGGTTCTGCGTCGAGGCAGGCGTGCGTGCGTCCGATGTGGTCATGAGACCTACTCCCTACGCCGGCATTACCCGGTAACAGGTTCGGCGGTCGACGCAGCGGATTCCGTACGGATCGTGCACGTGATGTGCCGCTTCGTACGGAGTTCAGCGCCCTCTCAGCCCGGTGCTCCGAGCTCCCGCGTTTGCAAAGGTGGCTCCACGCTAGCGTCATATCGGGCGCGCTGAACAGAGGGCCCCCTCCGTTCTTGCGATGATCGGGCAGTGACCACCACACAGCCGCCGTCCCAGCCGCCCGTCCCGAACACGCCTCCGGACCCGCACGGGCACTCCCACAGCCACGGTCCGGCCGCGCCCGTCTCCAAGCATCTGCGCAAGGTCATCGCCGCCGTGCTGATTCCTTTCGCCACCGCGGTGGTCGTGGGGCTCGCGGTGTTCTGGCCGGGGGGCGCACCGGCCCATGAGCGCACCGGAGTCGGCTTCGACCGCCAGACCCAGTCGGCCGACGTGACGAAGGTGCAGGAGCTCCCCTGCAAGGACGTCAACGCCTCGCAGACCCCGCCCAACGGCGATACCTCCACCGCGGAGGGGCAGAGCGCGCAAGAGCGCTCGAAGGGCGTCTGCAAGAAGGCGACGATCGAGGTGACGAGCGGCAAGGACAAGGGCCGCACGTTCACCGAGATCGTCCAGCCGGACTCGCCGCGGCAGTTGCGCCAGGGCCAGCAGGTGGTGGTCGCCTACGAGCCCACGGCTCCCGAGGAACTGCAGTACTCGGTCACCGACGTGAACCGGAAGTTCCCCATGGCGCTGCTCGCCGGGATCTTCGCCCTCGCCGTGGTCGTGGTGGGACGGCTGCGCGGCGTCATGGCCCTGGTCGCCCTGGCGTTGAGCTTCCTGGTGCTTACGTTCTTCATCCTGCCCGCGATCCTCCAGGGCTCGAACCCGCTGGTCGTGGCGGTGATCGGGGCCAGCGCCATCATGCTGATCGCGCTCTATCTGTGCCACGGCCTCACGGCCCGTACGTCGGTCGCGGTGCTCGGCACCCTGATCTCCCTTCTCCTCATCGGGCTGCTCGGCTCGCTCTTCATCGGCTGGGCTTCCCTGACCGGCAACACGGACGACAACACCGGCCTGATCCACGGCCTGTACCCGTCCATCGACATGAGCGGCCTGCTGCTTGCGGGCGTCATCATCGGCTCGCTGGGCGTGCTCGACGACGTGACGGTGACGCAGACGTCCGCCGTCTGGGAACTGCACCAGGCCAACCCCACGATGGGCTGGCGCGGCCTGTACGGCGCGGCCATCCGCATCGGCCGCGATCACATCGCCTCGGTCGTCAACACCCTCGTCCTGGCCTACGCGGGCGCGGCGCTGCCCCTCCTGTTGCTCTTCTCGATCGCGCAGAGCAGCGTGGGCACGGTGGCCAACAGCGAGCTGGTCGCCGAGGAGATCGTGCGCACCCTGGTCGGCTCGATCGGCCTGGTCGCATCGGTACCGGTCACGACCGCGCTCGCGGCCCTGGTGGTCTCGGCGGACCGGCCGGGAAGCGGTGCGGGCCGTACGGGAAGCGGTGCGGACCGTACGGGAAGCGGCGCGATCCGGGCGGTCAGCGGTGCGGGCCGTACCGGAAGCAGTGCGGGCCGGACGGGAAACGGCGCCGCCCCTGCTCCCAAGCAGACCCGCGGCGGAAAGGGCCGGCGTCGCAAGGCCTGAGCCCTCGATGCCGCAAAATGCACCAATCTGCCGTACGGCTTTGCCCGGCTCCCGGCATCAACCCGCGCTCTGCTCCTCGGCGAGGATCCGGTCCAGCGCTTCGTCCAGGTGCGTCTCGAAATCGGCGAGCGCCCGCTCCTGCCCGAGCGGCACCAACTTGTCCGTGCGGTCCAGGAAGGCGAGCAGCGGCGGGATCCCCACCCGGAACAGCGCCTGGTCCGCACCGACCTGAAGCCTGATGAGCACCTCGTCGAGCAGTTCGGGATCGGTGGGCGCGATGTGCACGTCCCCCTCACCGCAGGCCTCGCCCATCCCGTCGACGAGTAGTTCACGCCCGAAGGCCCAGGTCACGGGCGCGTCGCCGGGCAGGTGGAAGGTGAACCGGACGGCGTACGGATCGCCGGCCTCGTAACGCAGCTCCACCGGGATGCGAAACGACAACTCCTCGGAGACGAGGAAGCTCATCATGACCTCTGCTTGGACCGACTCTCGCATCGCCCGCCTACCCCGTCGCTGAAGCTCGACTGGCCAGGAACCAACTCCCTGACACTCTTGGCATCTTGCTTAACGTACACATCAGATCACAAGGAGTGAGTTTTCAGATGCTGATAGAGAAAGCCAGTGTCCCCAACAATTTCCCGATCTCGCCTTGCAGGCGCTCGGCTGCGGGCAGTAGTCGATCTTCCTGGTAGGAGGGAACGGAGATCGCCATGGTCGCCGCAGTGTTACCCGCAGTGATCGGAATCGCCGCGCAGACCGTCCCCAGCGCGTACTCCTGCCGCTCCACCACGGGCCTCATCCGGCCCATTCCGCCCAAACGGCGAAGGAAGCTCCTGTCGTCACGGACCGAGTACGGAGTGATCGACTGCACCGGGTAACGAGAGAGGTGGTCCTGCCGCTGCTCGTCGTCGAGTTGGGCGAGCAGACACTGCCCGATCGCATGGGCGTGTCCGGTCTCGCGGAAGTCGGCCCATTCCTCCACGGCCGGATTCCCGGGCGTGTCCGCGACGCCCACCACCTCGATCTCGCCCTCGCGGTAGAGAGCGAAGTACACCGGCACCCCGATGACGTCACGCCAGTGCTCCAGGGCCTCCCCGATCATGCCGCGACGATTCTGCTGCGCCCCGCTCGCACTCAGCCGCTCGGCGGCCTCCCCGAGCACGAACACGCCCTTGTCCCGGCACAGATAGCCCTCGTGGGTCAGCGTGCGCAGCAGGTGATACGCCGTGGGCAGTGCCAGCCCGGCCTCCCGCGCCAACTGTTTGGCGGGCGCCCCCTCCTGATGCTCGGCTGCAGCCTCCAGCAACCGCATCGCCCGCTGTACGGAGCCAATGAGAGTGGGCGGGGCGGAGGTTGAGGCCGAGACCGTCGACGGCGCCCCGTACGAGGTGACGTTGGGCGGGGTGCCGCCTGTATCGGCATTGTCCGCGGATGTGTCGGCGGTGTCTGTGGAGTCGGCGGTGCCGGCGGGTGTGGCGTCAACCGTGGCCAAGGTTCACTCCCGAAACACGTGGGGGTTCCGCCCGTGCCCGGGTATACACGGGTGGGAGCGCAGAGCGCCCGTGCAGGGCTCGCCCCGCGCCGGTTTCCGGACTCTAACCGTTGGTCCCCGGCCTAAGGCGCCGCACCTGGAAACTTCCCCCACCCGAGCGAACTGTTGCGGACAATCACCAATCGCTGCGGGAAGAGGTGGAGCCGGATATGAACTTCCGTACGACGTAGATGAGTCCACCCACCAGGGCGACGAAAAGCAGTGCCTTGAACAACAGGCCGACGACGAATCCCACGACGGTCGCTATCAGACCGCCGAACACGACCAGGGCGATGACCGGCACCGCGATCCACTTCACCCACCACGGCAATCCCGAGAAGATTTCCTGCGCTGCCATCGTCCTTACCTCTCTCCGGCACCTGTCTTACTTCTTGCATTCGATGCTAGGGCGGCAGAGAGCCCGACGGGGGCCTCGCATCCCTTGTCCTCCCCTGATCCTCCCCCTAGGGAACCCCGAGGTCGGAGCCCCGACAGGTCAGCCCTCAGGAGGGGAGCAGCCCTTCGAAACGGGGTCAGCCCTCAGGCGGCGAGAAGACGACGAGCACCCGCAGGTCCTCGCTGATGTGGTGGAACTTGTGGGCCACCCCGGCCGGCACGTAGACGACACTGCCCCGCGCGACCTGGGTGGTCTCCATGCCGACCGTGATCGACGCCCGGCCGCTGACGATCATGTACACCTCGTCCTGCTGGTGGGGCTGCTGCGGATCGGTGGCCCCGGCATCGAGCGCGTACAGCCCGACCGACATGTTCCGCTCGCGCAGAAACTGCAGGTACGCGCCGTCGTTCGCGGCACGCTCCGTCTCCAGTTCATCCAGCCGGAATGCCTTCATCGTCCTCGTACGCCCCTTGCCCCACCTAGCGGGCCGACCGCTCTGGCCGTCCGTCTGCAACGATCAGACACATGAAGAATTTCGTAGTCAAGACGATCGCCAACGCGGCGGCCCTGGCCGTGGCCGTGTGGCTCCTCGACAAGATCACTCTGACCGGCGACAGCACCGGCGGGAAGACGCTCACGCTGATCGTCGTCGCGCTGCTCTTCGGTCTGGTGAATTTCCTGGTCAAGCCGATCGTGAAGGTCCTCACCTTCCCGCTGTTCATTCTGACCCTCGGCCTGATCACGCTCGTGGTCAACGCCCTGATGCTGCTGCTCACCTCGTGGCTTGCCGACAAGTTCGACCTGAGCTTCCACGTGGACGGGTTCTGGACGGCCATCCTCGGCGGCCTGATCATCTCGATCGTGTCCTGGGCGCTGAACGTCGTCCTGCCCGACGACAAGGACTGAGCCCGTCCCATGGCCTTCTCCGTGAGCTTCGTCTGCACCGGCAACATCTGCCGGTCCCCCATGGCCGAGTCCGTCTTCCGCGCGCGGGTCGACGAGGCCGGACTCGGCGGACTCGTCCGGGTGGAGAGTGCGGGCACCGACGGCTGGCACGAGGGGGACGGCGCCGACCCGCGCACCGTCTCCGTCCTGGCGGCGGCCGACTACGACAGCGATCACGTGGCCCGCCAATTCCAGGCCTCGTGGTTCGAACGGCTCGATCTGGTGATCGCCCTGGACTCCGGCCACCTGCGGGCCCTGCGACGCCTCGCACCCACCGAGGCCGACGCGGACAAGGTGCGGCTGCTCCGCTCGTACGACCCCGTGGCCGTGGGCCTGGGGGACCTGGACGTTCCCGATCCGTATTACGGGGACGACGACGGCTTCGAGGCGTGCCTGAGAATGGTGGAGGCGGCGAGCGACGGTCTGCTCGACGCCGTACGCGAAGCAAGTGAAAGGCGGGCGGCATGACGGACTCCGCAGCGATAGCCGCAGGTACCGGAGCAGGGACGGGCGCGGACACGGGCTCGGGAACGGACGCCGGGCTTGGCGACGGCACGAAAGCGGTGCGGGCCGGCCTTCCCGAGCCGGTGAAGCACGAGCCGACCCTGCCGGGCCCCGTGTTCGCCGCGCACTTCCACCTGCCGGGCGATCCCACGGGCCCGTACACCTACGGACGGGACGACAACCCGACCTGGACGCTTCTCGAACAGGCGATCGGCGAGCTTGAAGCTCCGGGCGGGACGCCGGGCAATACGCCGGGCGCGGCCTCGGCCGGAGCGTCGGGCGAGGGGAGTGACGGGGCCGCCGCGGCGGACGTCGAGACCCTGGTCTTCGCCTCCGGGATGGCCGCCATCTCGGCGGTGCTCTTCTCGCAGCTGCGCGCCGGCGACGCCGTGGTCCTGCCCGACGACGGCTATCAGGCGCTGCCCCTGGTCAGGGAGCAGCTCACCGCGTACGGCATCGAGGTGCGCACCGCCCCGACCGGCGACGACGCCCAGCTCGACGTCCTGGACGGCGCCAAGCTGCTGTGGATCGAGACGCCGTCGAACCCGGGCCTCGACGTGTGCGACGTGCGGCGCCTCGCCGACGCGGCACACGCACGCGGCGCCCTGGTGGCGGTCGACAACACCCTGGCCACGCCGCTCGGCCAGCGCCCCCTCGAACTCGGCGCGGACTTCTCCGTGGCCAGCGGCACCAAGATGCTCACCGGTCACGGCGACATCCTCCTGGGGTACGTGGCCTGCCGCGATGCGGAGTTGACCGCTTCCGTGCGGCGCTGGCGCAAGATCGTCGGTGCCATTCCGGGGCCGATGGAGGCCTGGCTGGCGCACCGCTCGCTCGCCACGCTCCAGCTCCGCGCCGAGCGGCAGAACGCCAACGCCCTGGCCGTGGCCGAGGCGCTGCGCGGCCGCGGTGAGGTGACCGGGCTCCGCTATCCCGGTCTTCCGGACGACCCCTCGTACAAGATCGCCTCGCAGCAGATGCGGCGCTTCGGGTGCGTGGTCTCCTTCACGCTGCCCTCGCGCGAGCGTGCCGACCGGTTCCTCGACGCGCTGCGTCTGGTGGACGACGCGACGAGCTTCGGCGGCGTGCGTTCCACCGCCGAACGGCGTGGCCGCTGGGGCGGGGACGCCGTCGCGGAGGGCTTCATCCGCCTCTCCGCCGGATCCGAGGACGGCGCTGACCTGGTCGCGGACGTGCTGCGCGCGCTGGACGAGTCGGCGGGCTGACGCACCTGTCCGCTCCCGGCCGGTACGAGGCCGCGTACAGCACGGCTGGTACCGGGCTACGCACAACGAACGGTCCGAGCCTCCCCCCTCGTGGCTCGGACCGTTCCGGTTCTGCGCGCGAAGAACCGCGCGAACAAGGCTAGTTGACTCTGTGTCAGTGTCCAATCACAGTAGCGACAGAGACCTATCGACATATTTATAGTTGGGCGCGGCCCCCTGCGGGCCGGGAGGGGAGAAACCGTCGTGGATCTGGCCCTGCTGCGCACGTTTGTGACCGTGCACCGGGCCGGTTCCTTCACCCGCGCGGCCGCCCTGCTCGGCCTGTCCCAGCCCGCCGTCACCTCGCAGATACGCACCCTTGAGCGGCAGTTGGGCCGCCCCCTGTTCCTGCGCCAGGCGCGCGGCGTGACGCCAACGACCATCGGGGACGAGCTCGCCCACAAGGCTGCGCCACATCTCGACGCGCTGGTGGAGATCGCCGAAACGGGGCTCGAAGAGGACTCCTCGGTGCGCACCCTCCACCTCGCGGGGCCTCCGGAGTTCACCGCGGCCCGCGCGGCACCCGCTCTCACCGCCCTGACCGGTCAGGACGGACAGGGTCTCGCGCTGCGTGCTTCGTTCGGCAATGCGGAGGAGGTCCTCGAAGGCCTCTCCGCCGGCCACAACGATCTGGCCATCACCACGGCCCGGCCGCGCGGCGCGCTGCTCACCGCGACGCCTCTGTGCGACGAGGAGCACGTCCTGGTCGCGGGCCCGCACTGGGCCGCCCGCATCGGCCCCGGCAAGCTGCGCCGCAAGGGCGCCTCCGCGCTGGAGAACCTGCCGGTGGTGGAGGTGCACGAGTCGCTGCCGCTGGTCGCCCGTTACTGGGCCGCCGTCTTCGACACCCGTCCGGCCGCATCGGGCGCCGTCATTGTGCCGGACCTGCGGGCGGTGCTCGCCTGCGTCGCCAACGGGGCGGGGCTCGCCGTGCTGCCGCGCTATCTCTGTGCGGACGCTCTCAAGAATGGCGAGGTCATCGCCCTGCTGGATCCGGCGGTGCCTCCACTGCGCACGTACTTCCTTGCCGTGCGCACCGGCACACTCGCGATGCCGCATATCGCGCGGGCGCACGAGTGGCTGCTGCGCGCTGCCGTCGACTGGGCTTGAGCGAGACTCCGACTGGTTCACGATGTTTCACGTGGAACAGTCCGGGCCACATTTCTCCCATGACCGTTCGACCCGTGGTCAAGCGCACCGCACGCGCCATCCTGCTCGATGGAAACGACCTGATCCTGATCAAGCGGACCAAGCCCGGCGTCGATCCCTATTGGCTCACCCCTGGTGGCGGCGTGGAGCCGGAGGACGCGACCGTTGTCGACGCGCTCCATCGTGAACTGCACGAGGAACTCGGCGCCAAGATCTCCGACGTAGTCCCTTGCTTCGTGGACACCGTCGAGCACATCGGCGAGGACAGCAGCACGACCGGCGTCAAGGTGCAGCACTTCTTCGTCTGCCGCCTGGAGTCCATGGACGTCTCGCAGCGGCACGGCCCCGAGATCGAGGAGCCCTGCGGCGAGTACGAGATCGTCTACGTGCCCTTCACCAGAGTGGGGATCGCCTCGGTCCATCTGGTGCCGCTGTCTCTGCGGCACTATCTGGACGGCAACATCGAGGGCGTACGCGCGATGCACGCCCCTGACCTGGGCTGATCTGTTCCCTGGCCGGCTAGGGCCGTTCGGATCCCCGGCTGCGTCTCACTCTGCCGTCGCCATCAGTTCCTCCACGGAGTCGTGGCGGATCCGGCCGACCGGGATACCCACGTCCCGCAGGGCGTCCACGCCACTGCGGATCATGCCGGGCGGGCCCGAGAGATAGGCGTCGTACTCGTTCCAGGGGCCGTACTCGCGCACGGCCTCCGGGAACTGGGCGTGATCGTCGACGACCGGGCGGACCGACAGCCACGGGTGGGTCTGCTGGAGCCGCAGCATCGTGTCGATGTCGTACAGGTCATGGTCGGAGCGGGCGCCGTAGAACACCTCGACCGGCCGCCGTTCGCCGTGCTCGGCCACATCCTCCACGAGTGCCTTGATGGGGGCGATGCCCGTCCCGCCGCCCAGGCAGAGCAGGCCGCTGTCGGTCGTGTGGTCGACGGTCATCGAGCCGGCGGGCGCCCCGAGCCGCAGGACGTCGCCCGGCCGTGCGTGGTGCACCAGGGCATTGGAGACCCAGCCCGCCGGGACCGCCTTCACGTGGAAGGAGAGCAGCCCGTCGGAGCGCGGCGCCGACGCGAACGAGTAGTGCCGCCAGATCCGCGGCCACCAAGGCGTCTCCAGGCTCGTGTACTGGCCCGCCAGAAAGGGGTACGGCTGGTCGGGCCGGACCGTGACGACAGCGATGTCAGGCGTTCTGAGGTCGTGCGAGACAACTTCGGCGAGCCACCAGGCAGGGGCGCGCAGTTCATCCGCGGCCGCCGCGTCGATCATGATCTGGGAGATCTTCGTGTACGTCCGCACCCAGGCGGCCTCGGTCTCCTCGTCCCAGACGGCGCTCGCGTAGCGGCTGAGCGAGCCGATCAGACACTCGCCGACGGCCGGGTAGTGCTCGGACTGGGTGCCGTACTTGCGGTGGCCGCGGCCGAGGTTCTGCAGGTACTCGGTGAGGACGTCGGAGTTGTCGATGAGTTCGGCGGCGGTCAGCAGCGCCTTGAGCAGCCGATCGCGCTGGGTGTCCATCGCGGCGGGGAACAGGGGGCGGAGGTCGGGGTGCCGGGTGAAGAGCAGCGCGTAGAAGTACGAGGTCACCTTGTCGGCGACGGGGCCTATTTCGGCCATCGTGCGCTGGACGCGGATCGCGTCGGGGGAACCCTTGGGGGAGGGCTGCGGTGCGGGCCGCGACTGCTGCGCATGGGGGCCGGCTTGCAGTGCGTCCAGTGCGGAGGCCGGTTCTGGTGCCCGCCGGGCCGCCGGTATTCGCTCCTCGGCCATGCGCTCGGCTTCCGGCGCGCGCCGGTACTCGTGAGCGGAACCGTCGTCGGGGCCAGGCGTGGATCCGTACTCGTGGGCGGGAGCCGGTCCGCTCTCTTGAGTCTCGTGAGCGGGAGCCGGTCCACTCTCGTGAGTCTCGTGAGCGGGTGCGGGGCCGTTCTCGTCGGTGGCAGGGCCGGTCCTGCCCAGGGGGCGTATGGCGGACACCCGGCGTCCCTCGGACGTCTCGGGCTCACCGCCCTCGGGTCGTGTCGGCTCGCCGCCCTCTGACGGCTTCGGCGCCTTGCGTGGGGTGAACCAGCCGCCTCCACCGCCGCTGTCACCGGAAGTGCCGTTGCCCGCCGACGTGGTGGTCGGAGCGTCCATGCTGTGCCTCGCCTCGAACATCTCTCAGTCGGTCCATGCACTTCCCTGTAGGAAGCCGCTTACTTTCCCCGCTCCGCCTCGGTAGCCAATGTGGCCACATTGAACCTCGAATTACCGGACCCTACGGACAAGTAGGTGGCAAATGTGACATTGCCCGCAGTACCCCTCATCGCAGCGTCTCATCCCTCGCCGTCACGCCGGTCGCATAACGGAAAGTTCAGGTCTTCGATCTCTTCGCCCCGTTAGGCTGCGTTGTCCTCCGCCCGTGCCCCCCAGGGGTGCTGTGAGAGCACCCGGCTCGAACCGGACTCGACCATACCGGCAGCCGTCCGACGCACAAGTCCTGCCGCGCTTCAGCGGGAATTCAGCGACCGAGACCCGCCAATTACCCCAACTCTCCGGCGGCTCGCACCAATTCATACGCCTTACGCAGATCGCGACCGACGTAAGAGTGGGTGGCGAGCCCGGCCAACCGCTGATCCGCATTGACGGCGACCGAAACCGGCACGGCTCCGAACAGATCCAGGTCCGAGAGCGAGTCGCCATAAGCGACGCAATCGGACCGCCCGACCCCGAACTCTTCACAGAGACGTTTCGCGATCTTCACCTTGGCAGCAGCGTTGAGAATGCCCGTCGGGTTCACCGGCTCCGTGAACGGAACGGCGGGGAACCGTGACCCGTGCGCGGCATGCGCACCCCAGCCGAGCAGCCGCTCCACGAAGAACGACGGCGACAGCGAGATCACCGCGCAGTAGTCCCCGCACTGCCGGATCTCGGCCCAGGTCTCCCGGATCCCCGTCAGCCACGGCGCCCCCTCGAAGGCGGCGGTGACGTGGGTGTCCGTGAGGTCCGCCCACAGCGCGTGCACGCGGACCGCATACTGCGGCGAGTCGATCCGCCCCGCCACGAAGTCGCGTTCCAGCTCCGCGATCTCCGCTTCCAGGCCGAGCTGTCGCGAGATCTCCACGGGGGCCGCTGTGCCGTGCAGCAGCGTTCCGTCCAGGTCGAACAGGTGAAGGCGTGCCATGTACGCCGAGGCTAGTACCCGCGGTTACTCCCGCTGTCAGACGCCCTCGGCCGCCGCTCCCGGCACCGTGTTTCACGTGAAACTAAGCCGCCCCGCTCGCCGGGCCACCCTCGTCGTCCATGTCACCGCCGCCGCAGGCTGGCTCGGGCTCACGCTCGGGCTGCTCGCACTCGCCGTGGCGGCCATCACCACCGGGTCCGCCGCGACCACAGAGGCCGCCGCCCGCTCCATGAAACTGTTCGCGGACTGGCTGGTGCTCCCGCTCGCCCTGCTCACGCTGCTGAGCGGCCTGCTGCTGTCCCTCGGAACTCCCTGGGGCCTCGCCAGGCATCGCTGGGTGTACGTGAAGTTCTGGCTGACCCTGGCCACCACCGCCGCGTCGGCCTTCGCGCTGCGACCGGGCCTCAACGACACGGTGGCCGCTGTGTCCGCGGGCTCCCCCGTGGCGGACCCGACCGGCCTGATCGCCGGTCCCGTCGTCTCCCTGAGCGCCTATCTCTTCATGACGGTCATCTCGTTGCTCAAGCCCTGGGGCCTCACCCGCCGCGGCCGGAAGCAACGTGACCAAAAGATGCGTGCCTCTACTCACAAACCGGTGGACGCCAAGGTCATGCGTCAGACAGCCTGAGCAGAGTGTCGACACCTACCCTCTCCACACTGCCCATCCGCCGGCTGACCCTCCGTGATCTCACCGCCTGCGCCGACCTGTCGCAGGACCGTGGCTGGCCACGCGAGGACCATAAATGGGGGCTGCTGCTCTCGGCCGGCGCGGGTTACGGCATCGACGACCCCGACGGCAACGGCCTCATCGCCGCCTGCGTGGTGACCGATTACGGACCACAGGAGCGGCCCGGCCTCGGAGCCATCGGCATGGTCCTTGTCGCAGAGCGGCACGCCCGCAAGGGCCTGGGACGTCGCCTGATGCAGTACGTCATCGAAGGCGCGGGCTCCACCCCGCTCACCCTCCATGCCACGCCGAACGGCCGCCCCCTGTACGAGCAGCTCGGATTCAAGACCACCGGCCGCGCCGAAATGGTCCGCGGCAGGTTCACCCCCGGTGGCCCGCTGCCGGATGTCGCCACCCGTCCGGCGACCGCGGAGGACCTGTCGGCGATCGTGCGGCTCGACACCGAGGTCTTCGGCCTCGACCGCACGCATGTACTCACCCGGCTTCGCGCCTTCGTCGACCAGCTGAGGGTCGCGGAGACGGACGGCACGATCACCGGCTACGCAGGGGCTTGGCCGAACATGGAGACCCATGTCATCGGCCCCCTGATCGCCCGGGACACCGAGACGGCGAAGGCCCTGATCGCCTCGCTCGCCGCGGGTTCGGACCGACCGCTGCGCACCGATATCGACGTACGCCATGAAGAGTTGCTCGCCTGGGTGAAGGAACGCGGCCTGGAGCCGATCGCCTTCAACGCCGTGATGACGTACGGCATCCCGGAGCTGCCCGGCGACTGGACCCGTCGTTTCGCCCCGCTGACAGTCGCCGCGGGCTGACCGCACACAAAGGCCCGCCCTCCAGCACCGGATGGTTCCGGGTGCTTGAGGGCGGGCCTTCGTCATGTCCTCGCGCGGTGGCGTCTTACGCGAGTGCCTCCACTGCCGCGGTGGCGAAGCCGTGGTCCTGCTCGGGCGCACCGCCGCCGACGCCGATGGCGCCGATCAGACGGCCGTCGCGGTGGACCGGGACGCCGCCCGCGATGAAGAGCAGCGGACGGTCGAGGGCGGTGGGCAGGGTGTGGAACGGCCCGTCGGGCTTGACCAGGTCGACGAGGTCAGCGGTCGGGGCGTTGAGCTGAAGCGCCGTGTACGCCTTGCGGGTGCTGGTCTCGCCGGAGATCAGCACGGCCCGGTCGTCGCGCCGGAAGGCCAGCAGGTGGCCGCCCGCGTCGAGAACGGTGACGCTGACCGTGACGTCGGCCGCCTCGGCCGCACGGCGGGCCGCGGCGACGAGCGCCTCGGCGTCCTGGATGGTCAGCGGGGCAACAGCGGGGGTGGTGGTGCTCATGGGGGTGCTCCTTGTGCGGTGGTGCGTGCGGTGGTGCCTTGGCCGGCCGTGCTGGTGGCCGGTGGTTCGGGAGGGGGTCAGTGGTGGACGGGCTGCGCCTGCTCGACCGGGGCTGCGCCCGTGACGACCAGGCTGGGAGCGGCCGTGCGGCGCTCCAGGGCGGCCGAGACGACGGCCAGGACCAGCGCGGAGCCGGCGAGGACCGCGCCGACCCAGTTCGGGGCGGTGTAGCCGAGACCGGCGGAGATCACGAGGCCGCCGAGCCAGGCCGAGAGCGCGTTGCCGAGGTTGAAGGCACCGATGTTCATGGCCGAGGCGAGCGTGGGCGCGCCGGACGCCTGGTCGAGCACCCGCTTCTGGAGGGGCGGCACGGTGGCGAAGCCCAGGGCGCCGATCAGAGCGATGGTCACCGCTGCCGCGATCTTGTTGTGCGCGGTCAGGGTGAAGAGAGCGAGCACGACGGCCAGCGCGCTCAGCGAGATGTAGAGCAGCGGCATCAGCGCGCGGTCCGCGAACTTTCCGCCGACCAGGTTGCCCGCGACCATGCCGATGCCGAAGAGCACGAGCAGCCAGGTCACGGAGGAGTCCGCGTAGCCTGCGACGTCCGTCATCATCGGCGCGAGGTAGGTGACGGCCGCGAAGACACCGCCGAAGCCGAGGATCGTCATCGCCATGGCGAGCAGCACCTGCACGTTGCGGAACGCGGCCAGCTCATGGCGCAGCCGTACGCCTTCCGGCTTGGGCAGGTCCGGCACGAGCTTCGCGATACCGGCCAGGCCGATGACGCCGAGCCCCGCGACGATCGCGAAGGTCGTGCGCCAGCCGAGGCTCTGCCCGACGAGCGTGCCGAGCGGCACACCGACCACGTTGGCCACGGTCAGGCCCGTGAACATCATGGCGATGGCTCCGGCCTTCTTCTCCGGGGCGACCAGTTCGGCCGCGACGACCGAGCCGATGCCGAAGAAGGCGCCGTGGGCGAGCGAGGCGACGACACGGCCCGCCAGCATCACGCCGAAGGCCGGGGCCACGGCGGAGAGCAGGTTGCCCGCGATGAACAGACCCATGAGCAGCATCAGCATCCGCTTGCGGGAGATGCGCGTGCCGAGAACCGTCATCAGGGGAGCGCCGAGTACGACGCCCAGTGCGTAGCCGGTCACCAGGAGACCGGCCGTGGGGATGGAGACGCCGAAGTCACCCGCGACCTCAGGGAGGAGTCCCATGATCACGAACTCTGTGGTCCCGATTCCGAAGGCCCCGATCGCGAGGGCCAGTAGCGCGAGAGGCATGGTTCTACCTTCCAAGACGATTGCAGGTGCGCTTAGCTTGCGTCCACAATAGTTGCACGCGCTGGTTACTTGCAACCGCCGGATATTGCATCGGTGGACTATCCTGGTCCTCAGCAGCTCCGGGACGGAGGAACAAGAGCCATGACAGCGACGGACCCCGCACTGACCGCCCTTGCGCAGGGCTGGTGCGCGCTCTCCCTGCTCCACGGGAAGATCGAGACCCACATCGAGCGCGCCCTCCAGGCCAAGCACGGCCTGAGCGTGCGCGAGTACTCCCTGCTCGATGTGCTCAGCCGCCAGCACGACGGGGAAGGCGGTCATCTGCAGATGAAACAGGTCGCCGACGCCGTCGTTCTCAGCCAGAGCGCCACCACGCGCCTGGTCACCCGGCTCGAGGACCGCGGGCTGCTCTCCCGGTACCTGTGCCCCACCGATCGCCGCGGCATCTACACGGACGTCAGCGAGTCGGGCGCCGCGCTCCTCGCCGAGGCGCGCCCCACGAACGACGCCGCGCTGCGCGAGGCGCTGGACGAAGCAGCGCTGAATCCGGAGCTCACGCCGCTGGTCAGGGCAGTGGAAGCGGTGCGCGTACCGGCGTAGGACCCCTGTGGGTGCGGTTTCCGCCTGTGGGCGCGGCTCCCGTTCCGTGGCGAGGCTCCCGTTCCGTGGGCGCGGCTCTCGTCCGCGGATGCAGTTTCCTGCCCGGAATGAGGACGGCTGCATAGGCTGCTCCTCATGGGAGATCTTGAAATACGCCCGGCGATCGCCGACGACATCCCCGCCATCGTGGGAATGCTGGCCGACGACCCCCTGGGCAGCACCCGCGAGTCGCCGGACGACCTCACCCCGTACCTCACCGCGTACGAGCGTCTTGCCGGAGACCCGAACCAGCACCTGGTCGTCGCCGTGCGCGAGGGACGCGTCGTCGGCACGCTCCAGCTCACGATCGTTCCCGGCCTGTCCCGGAAAGGGGCGACGCGGTCGATCATCGAAGGCGTACGCGTCCACGCCGACGAACGCGGCAGCGGTCTTGGCACCCGCTTCATCGAGTGGGCCGTCGACGAGTCCCGGCGCCAGAACTGCCAGTTGGTGCAGCTGACCTCCGACGCGTCCCGCACCGATGCCCACCGCTTCTACGAGCGGCTCGGGTTCACGGCATCCCATGTGGGCTTCAAGTTGCAGCTCTGAGGCTGCCGTTTACGTGTCGTACGCACTGGTGGGGGGGGGGGTGTTTATGTAAAAAACCCCGCCCCCCACCGGGGGGGCCGCGCTCAGCGGCCGGAAGAGGGTGTGAACGAGGGAGCCCCCCCC
>NZ_JBNNJZ010000001.1:0-13890 GCF_050270335.1 Streptomyces sp. NPDC059900 | reverse complement strand
TATGTCCCCTCTTTGGGGGGGTTTTTTGGGTGTGCCCCCGTGGGGGGGTCGGTGTTTTTCCCGTAAAACCCCCCCCCCCCACCACGTTCGTGCAAGCTCTCAGCGGCCTTCAGAGGTTCTCAGCGAGGAAGCCCCCGCCACCCCTCCGGGTCCACCCCGCCCGGCACGGGAGCCCCCGCGTCGTACGGCTCACGCGTGAAGAAGAACGACCCCAGGTCGAGGTGGCTCACCGTCCCGTCGGGCCGACGCACCGCCCGCAGGACCTCCCCGGCGAAGTAGCCGTCGAGTCCGGTCCACGTGCCGTCACCGTTCGACCTGAACCGCGACCCGCGGCCACCACCCCCGAGGGGCGACAAATCCAACGCTCCCTCGGCCTGCGGCCGCAGGCCGAAGGTGCTCGTCCCCCAGTACCAGGGGCCCGCGAGTTCCAGCAGGGCCGGATCCAGCTCGGGCAAGGGTCGCCACTCCTCGGGGATGCGCGGCTCGGCCTCGGCCACGATCTTCAGGAGGTCGTAGGCCAACGCGGTCACAGCAGGCCCGGAAGTGCAGTTGGTCAGCGTGACCGCGACCAGACCGTCCTCCTCGCTCGCCCACAGTCCGGCCATGAAGCCGGGCAGCGAGCCCCCGTGCCCGACCAGAGTGCGACCTTCGCCGCGGATCAGCTGCGTGCCCAGGCCATACGTCACGTTCCAGTCCCCCGGCTGCGCGGGCGACGCGGGAGCCCGCATCTCCCGTACCGAATCCGCGGACAGAACCCGGTCGTCACCCTGGAGCAGGAAGGCGCCGAAGCGTGCCAGATCCACCGTCGTGGACCACAGTTGCCCGGCCGGTGCCATGAGACCCAGGTCTTCGGCCGGCTCGGGCATCATCACGTCCGCCCACGGGTGGACGGCCCAACCACCCGCGTGCGGCGCCTGTGGCTGCGCACTCGTACGGTCCAGGCCCAGCGGCTCCAGGATCTCGCGGCGCAGCACGGCTTCCCACGAGTCGCCCCGCAGCGCCTCGACCAGCGAACCGAGCAGCGTGTAGCCGGGGTTGGAGTAGTGGAAGCGTCGACCGGTGGGGTGCTTGAAGGGATGCTCGCCGAGTACGTCCCCGAGCTCGGGGCGCTGCGACCCCGGCGTACGCTCCCACCACTCCCCGGGGGTCTCGGCAGCCAGCCCGCTCGTGTGCGCGAGGAGTTCCGCGATGGTGACGTCACCTGCGGCCGTTCCCGGAAGGTGCTTCTCCAGGGGGTCGGAGAGGTCAAGAACGCCCTCGTCGCGCAGTCGCATCACCAGCACGGCGGTGAAGGTCTTGGTGATCGAGCCGATGCGGTACTGGACGTCCTCGTCCGGTGCGTGCCCCTCGACGCAGGTGCGCCCCTCTGTCCACACCAACTCGCCGTCCCTGAGCACCGAGGCGACGAGCGAGGGCGCCCGCCCCTCCGCCTGAGCGGTGGCGACGCGGTGCAGCAGGGCTCGGCGGGTGGTGGGCAGCAGCTCTTCACGGGGAGATGTCATGGCCCTAGTCCACCCGCGGAGAAGCCGTGAGTCGAGCGAATTCCGCCGGGCGCCCTACGCCCAGCGCGTACCCGTGGCCTTGAAGAACGTGTAGCTGAAGGTCCCGTCGTCGTCAGCGGTCCTGCGCAGATCGGCGATCCCGTGCTCCCAGTCGGCTTCGGTGATCAGGGCCGCGGCCAGCGCGTCGTCCCTGACGGATTCGATCATGGCGATGAACGTGCTGCGAGTGAAGCCGTCCACCAGCTCGGGCCGGGCTCTGTCCGCGTAGACGGTGCACGGCCGGACGCTGACGTCGTCGTATCCGGCCCGTGCGATGAGCGGTTGCAGCTGCCGTCCGACCAAGGAGTTTCCGCCGCCGTCGGCCTGGAGTCGGACCAGGCAGTCGATCGTCGCACGGGCGTAGGCGCTGTCCGGGTGGAAGAACGCCGAACCGTGATCCCCCTCGATGACGGTGATGGTCCCGCCGGGCCGCAGCAGCCGCCGCAGTCCGGCGAGTGCCTGCTGGGCCGCTGCCAGATGCTCCAGGACGAAGCAGACGAAGATGTGGTCGAACTCGGCGTCCGGGAAAGGGAGAGCGAAGAGGTCGGCACGGCACCACCGCACCCGGGCGTCGGGCGCGTGCGCCGTGACGCGGGCACGGGCCTTCGCCAGTGAGTCCGCCGAACGATCGACGGCCACGAAGTGCGCACCGGGACTGGAGTCGACCAGGTGGACGGTCTGGGCGCCGACCCCGCAGCCGACCTCCAAGACCCGGCTCCCCGCGGGATACGCCGTGCCGTCGTGCAACAGCGCGGCGAGTGTGTCCGCCTGGTCCCCCAGCCTGCGGGCCTCACGGGGCGAGTATCCGTGGACGTAGTCAACTGCCGCTCGGGCGGCGGGTTCTGGCGTCGGGACGGTGGTGCCGGCGGTGGCGGCTGCTGCTCTCTGCATGACTTCACCCTGCTGCCACTATGGCCCGGTGAACAGGTCCAATGACCGTGCTGCTGACCGGTCCATAACCGTCGACGAGATCGGGCGCGCGGCGCATGGCGCGGACTTCCTCCAGCTGCGCATCGACGATGCCCCCTCGGGCGGCCGCGCGGACTGGCTGGCCCGGCAGCTTCGCCTGGCGATAGCGGACGGCCGCCTGCCGGTGGGCAGCAGGCTCCCTGCGACGCGGGTCCTGGCAGGCGAGCTCCGCGTGTCCCGCGGCGTGATCACCGAGGCCTACCAGCGCCTCGGCGAGGACGGGCACGTAGTCGGCCGCGGCAGGAACGGCACCGTCGTGGTCGCCGCACCGGCGAAAGCGCGGCCCGCGGCCTCGCCTCCGCCCCCTCCTCCGGGCGCTCTGTTCGGCACCCCGCCCGGCACGGACATCTTCGACGCACTGCGGGACGCTCCGGCCCGCATCGACTTCTCACCCGGCGTTCCCGACCTCACCGCGTTCCCCCGCACCGCATGGCTGCGCGCCGAACGCACCGTACTCAGAGAGCTTTCGGCGTCCGCCTTCGGATACGGCGACCCGCGCGGGGCACCGGCACTGCGCATCGCCGTCGCCGACTGGCTGGCCCGCAACCGGGGCATCCGCGCCGCCCCGGGCGACGTAGTCATCGCTGCGGGTACCGCCCAGACCCTCACGCTGCTCGGCCGGGTACTGCACGACGACGGCCTGCGCACGGTGGCCGTGGAGGACCCCGGCTCGCTCGGAGCCCGCCAGCATCTGCGCAACGGCGGTCTCGACACTCCGCCGGTGCCGGTAGACGCCGACGGCATCCGCGTCGACCAGCTGCGTGCCACGGATGCCTCCGCGGTGCTGCTGACTCCGGCGCACCAGTTCCCCACGGGAGTGGTGCTCGGCGGTGAACGGCGGCGCGACCTGATGCGCTGGGCCACCGAGCGCGACGGGCTGATCATCGAGGACGACTACGACGCCGAGCACCGCTACGACCGCGCACCGGTCCCCGCCCTGCGCTCCCTGCTCGCCGAACACGTCTGCTACGCCGGGAGCGTGTCGAAGCTCCTTGCGCCTGCCCTGCGCATCGGATGGGTCTTCGCGCCGCCGAAGTACCGGGACGCGCTGGTCGCCGCCAAACGCTTCGCCGACCTCGGCAACGCAGTCCTGCCGCAGCTGGTCCTGGCCCGGCTGATGGAATCCGGAGCCCTGGAACGCCAGTTGCGTCTTCTGCGCGGCCGCCACCGCCGCCGCCGGGACGCGATGATCGCCGCGGTCGGAACCCATCTGCCGCACGCCGTCGTGCACGGCGCCGCGGCGGGCCTGCACCTGACGATCACCTTCGATGCCGGCTTCAGCGACACGGACCTCGCCGCTGCGGCCCTGGCGCGCGGTGTGAAGGTCCAACCCCTGTCCTGGCACAGCCAGCGGCCGCACCGCCCCGGACTGGTACTCGGCTACGCCGCGCCGACCGCCACCGACATCGCCGAGGGCATGGAAACCCTCGGCGAGACCTTGCGGCACCTGCGCTGACGCACCGCCCGCACCTGCTACGTCTGCGCCATGTCCACGAAGCGCGAGTAATGGCCCTGAAAGGCGACGGTGATCGTCGCTGTCGGGCCGTTACGGTGCTTGCCCACGATGATGTCCGCCTCGCCCGCGCGCGGCGATTCCTTCTCGTACGCGTCCTCGCGGTGCAGCAGGATCACCATGTCCGCGTCCTGCTCGATCGAGCCGGATTCACGGAGGTCGGAGACCTGGGGCTTCTTGTCCGTGCGCTGCTCGGGGCCACGGTTCAGCTGCGAGAGCGCGATGACAGGGACTTCGAGCTCCTTGGCGAGCAGCTTCAGGTTTCGCGACATGTCCGAGACTTCCTGCTGGCGGCTCTCGGCGCGCTTGGAGCCACCGGACTGCATCAGCTGCAGATAGTCGATGATCACCATCTTGATGTCACTGCGCTGCTTGAGACGACGGCACTTCGCACGGATCTCCATCATCGACAGGTTCGGGGAGTCGTCGATGTAGAGCGGAGCCGCCGAGACCTCGGGCATCCGGCGTGCGAGCCGGGTCCAGTCCTCGTCCGTCATCGTGCCGGAACGCATGTGGTGCAGCGCCACCCGTGCCTCCGCGGACAGCAGACGCATCGCGATCTCGTTGCGCCCCATTTCCAGGGAGAAGATGACGCTGGGGAGGTTGTGCTTGATGGACGCGGCGCGCGCGAAGTCGAGCGCCAGCGTGGACTTACCCATGGCGGGACGGGCGGCGATGACGATCATCTGGCCGGGGTGCAGGCCGTTCGTCAGCGAGTCGAAGTCGGTGAAGCCCGTGGGCACACCGGTCATCTCACCGCTGCGCGACCCGATCGCCTCGATCTCGTCGAGCGCGCCCTCCATGATGTCGCCGAGCGGGAGATAGTCCTCGCTGGTGCGCTGCTCGGTGACCGCGTAGATCTCGGCCTGGGCGCTGTTGACGATCTCGTCGACGTCGCCGTCGGCCGCATATCCCATCTGGGTGATGCGCGTGCCCGCCTCGACGAGGCGGCGCAGGACCGCCCGCTCGTGGACGATCTCCGCGTAGTACTCGGCGTTCGCCGCCGTCGGCACCGTCTGCACCAGCGTGTGCAGATACGAGGCCCCGCCCACCTTGGTGATCTCGCCACGCTTGGTGAGCTCGGCCGCGGTGGTGATCGGGTCGGCCGGCTCGCCCTTGGCGTACAGGTCGAGGATCGCCGTGTAGATCGTTTCGTGCGCGGGACGGTAGAAGTCGTGGCCCTTGAGGACCTCGACGACATCGGCGATGGCGTCCTTGGAGAGCAGCATGCCGCCGAGCACCGACTGCTCCGCGTCGAGATCTTGCGGGGGTACGCGCTCGAAGGCGGTGCCTCCGCCGTCCCAGCCACCGCCCTCACGGCCGCGGTCGTGCTGCTCGTCGCGGCTCCTGCCTCCGTCGCGGCGCTGGCGGGAGGCGGGCAGACGGTCACTGGGACCGCTGTCGGCCCAGGGGTCGTCCAAGGGCTCGGAAATACTCACCGGGCCACCTCCCTCACGTCCGCCGAGCGGACCTCGCCGTGCCCTTCTTTCTTACGGCACGACACTGACAAATAAGCGGCCCGACTCCGGTTCTGACGCGTCGGTTTTACGGGCTTTCCGAGGTCGGATCACGAGGGGGGCGCCGCACTACGGTAGGGCCGTGGGCACCGTCAGCCAATCTGGTTATCCACAGGCGGTGTGGATGACGGGCGCGTTGCTGTGGAGAACCCCGCCAAACCTGTGCACGGCCCGGTGGACAGGCCTGTGAACAAGCACTCAGCGCTCTCCGCGAATACAGTCTGACCTGCGGGTTTCCCGTCCACTGGCTGTGCAGAAGAAAAACTTTCCCCATCGGCCCAAGATCGCGCCGAACAGCGCTCCGAAGAGTGCCCCACTCCGGGTCGAGTAAGGGTCTTTCGAGCATTGCATCTCTTACCTGTGGAAGATTAGATTGGTGCACATGACACAGGCTCCCGCGGCGACCAAGGCCGCTCGGCGACAGCATGACCGCGAGATCATCGCGCTCGCCGTTCCCGCCTTCGGCGCACTCGTCGCCGAGCCTCTTTTCGTGATGGCCGACAGCGCGATCGTGGGCCATCTCGGCACCGCACAACTGGCCGGTCTCGGCGTCGCCTCGGCGCTCCTCACCACCGCGGTGAGCATCTTCGTCTTCCTCGCCTACGCGACCACGGCCGCTGTCGCCCGCCGGGTGGGTGCCGGCGATCTCCAGTCCGCCATCCGCCAGGGCATGGACGGCATCTGGCTCGCTCTCCTGCTCGGCGCCGCCGTCATCGCCGTCGTCCTTCCCGCCGCACCCGCGCTCGTGGACCTCTTCGGTGCATCGGACACCGCTGCCCCGTACGCGATCACATACCTCCGCATCTCCTCCCTCGGCATCCCCGCCATGCTCGTCGTGCTCGCCTCCACCGGGGTGCTGCGCGGGCTTCAGGACACAAAGACCCCGCTGTACGTGGCCATCGGCGGCTTCGTCGCCAACGGCGTACTCAACGTCGGCCTCGTCTACGGCGCCGGCCTGGGTATCGCCGGTTCCGCGTGGGGCACCGTCATCGCCCAGTGCGCGATGGCGACCGTGTACCTCTTCGTCGTCGTACGCGGCGCCAGACGCCACGGCGCCTCCCTGCGCCCCGACGCCGCCGGCATCAGGGCCTGCGCCCAAGCAGGCGCGCCCCTTCTCGTCCGTACGCTCTCGCTGCGGGCGATCCTCATGATCGCGACCGCCGTGGCCGCACGCCTCGGTGACGCCGATGTGGCCGCCCACCAGATCATCCTGTCCCTGTGGAGCCTGATGGCTTTCGCGCTCGATGCCATCGCCATCGCCGGCCAGGCGATCATCGGCCGCTACCTCGGGGCGAACGATGCCCGGGGAGCACGCGACGTCTGCCGCCGCATGGTGCAGTGGGGCATCGGCTCAGGGGTCCTGCTCGGCGTGCTGATCGTCCTGGCCCGTCCGCTGTTCATCCCGCTCTTCACCGGCGACTCCGCCGTCCAGGACGCCGCCCTGCCCGCGCTCGTGGTGGTGGCCATCGCCCAGCCGGTGTGCGGCATCGTCTTCGTCCTCGACGGTGTCCTGATGGGAGCGGGCGACGGCCCCTATCTGGCGTGGGCGATGCTTGCCACGCTGGCGATCTTCGCCCCGGTGGCGCTCCTCGTACCGGTCCTCGGCGGCGGCCTGACGGCAGTCTGGGGAGCGATGACGCTGATGATGGCGGTCCGCATGCTGACCCTGTGGCTGCGCACGCGCTCCGGCCACTGGATCGTCACCGGCGCCACCCGCTGACGCACGCCCGGCTGTTTCACGTGAAACAGCCGCATTCCGTGAAACACGTTGGGCCGCACCCCTGAGGGGTGCGGCCCAACGGTTGCTTCAGCTCTGCCAAGCGCAGTGCTTAGGCGGAGACGACCTCGATGTTGACCTGAGCGGCAACCTCGGGGTGCAGACGCACGGACGTCGCGTGGGCGCCCAGCGTCTTGATCGGCGAGCCCAGCTCGACACGACGCTTGTCGATCTTCGGACCACCAGCGGCCTCGATCGCCGAAGCGACGTCAGCCGGGGTGACGGAACCGAAGAGACGACCGGCGTCGCCGGAGCGGACGGCCAGACGGACCTTGACGCCCTCGAGCTTGGCCTTGACCTCGTTGGCCTGCTCGATGGTCGCGATCTCGTGGATCTTGCGAGCACGACGGATCTGCTCGACGTCCTTTTCGCCACCCTTGGTCCAGCGGATCGCAAAGTTCCGCGGGATCAGGTAGTTGCGGGCGTAGCCGTCCTTGACGTCTACGACCTCGCCGGCGGCGCCGAGGCCGGAGACCTCGTGGGTGAGGATGATCTTCATTAGTCGGTCACCCTTCCCTTATCGCGCGGTGGACGTGTAGGGCAGCAGCGCCATCTCACGGCTGTTCTTCACGGCCGTGGCGACGTCACGCTGGTGCTGCGTGCAGTTGCCGGTCACGCGGCGGGCACGGATCTTGCCGCGGTCGGAAATGAACTTCCGCAGCATGTTCGTGTCCTTGTAGTCCACGTACGTGACCTTGTCCTTGCAGAATGCGCAGACCTTCTTCTTAGGCTTGCGCACAGGCGGCTTCGCCATGTGTTCTCTCCTGTTTGATCAAGAAGTGTGGGAACGGCCCACCCTTGGCCCTGAGGCCTAGAAGGGGGGCTCGTCCGAGTAGCCGCCGCCAGAGCCGCCGGAGTTGCCGGAGCTTCCGCCCCAGCCACCGCCGCCGCCCTGCTGCTGGCCGCCGCCGGCCGGCGCACCGGTCGCCCAGGGGTCGTCGGCGGGAGCACCGCCGCCGCCCTGCTGCTGACCGCCACCGGAGCCGCCGCCCCAGTTGCCGCCGCCCTGCTGGCCGCCACCGCCGCCGAATCCGCCGCCGCCCTGGCCGCCTCGACCGGTGGTCTTGGTGACCTTGGCCGTGGCGTTCTTCAGGCTGGCGCCGACTTCCTCGACGTCCAGCTCGTAGACCGTGCGCTTGATGCCCTCACGGTCCTCGTAGGACCGCTGCTTCAACCGGCCCTGCACGACGACGCGCATGCCTCGCTGAAGCGACTCCGCGACGTTCTCCGCCGCCTGACGCCAGACCGAGCAGGTAAGGAAGAGGCTCTCGCCGTCCTTCCACTCGTTGGTCTGACGGTCGAAGGTGCGGGGAGTGGACGCGACACGGAACTTCGCGACCGCCGCACCGGACGGGGTGAAGCGCAGCTCGGGGTCATCGACAAGATTGCCGACGACCGTGATGACGGTCTCGCCTGCCATGGGGGAACCTCTCGGCGGGTTTGCTGCTGGCTGCTTTTGCTGCTGCTACTCGGATCCCGAGTACCGCTGGGCTAGGAAGCTCAGTGGGTCTCGGGACGGAGGACCTTGGTCCGGAGGACCGACTCGTTCAGGTTCATCTGGCGGTCGAGCTCCTTGACGACCGCAGGCTCGGCCTGCAGGTCGATGACCGAGTAGATGCCCTCGGGCTTCTTCTTGATCTCGTACGAGAGACGACGACGGCCCCAGGTGTCGACCTTCTCGACCTTTCCGTTGCCCTCACGGACGACGGAGAGGAAGTTCTCGATCAACGGGGAGACAGCGCGCTCCTCCAGATCGGGGTCGAGGATGACCATCACTTCGTAGTGACGCATGTGGAACCCACCTCCTTTGGACTCAGCGGCCACGGTCGTTCCGTGGCAGGAGGGTCGTGATGCGTACGCAACGGTATCGGCAGCCACTGACAATCGGGCTTCTCGATCAGTAGGCCGATCGGGAGTCCCTGCCATGGCCTGGGCAGACACCGGTGCAGACGGTACAGAGTACCCGCACCCGGGCTTCCGGTTGAAATCCGGCGACCGGAGGGGAGAATCTGTACACATCGGGTGTGCATGGCGCTACGATGCGCCGCCTTACGCAGGAGGTGCCTTATGGCACAGACGTTGCGACCGAATACAGCTGGTTCCCTCTTCGCCACGGACGGCAAGGGCCATCCCATGCAGGACACGCTGGTCGGCGTGACCCTGGTACTGGGTGTGGTCGCCTTCGTCACGGCGATGTTCCACAACCTCCATCTGCTCAGCTCATGGGCCGGCCTGGTGGGGATCGCCACGGGGACGTGGGGGCATGTCATCTCCGAAACGACCCGCGAGCGCTTCGGCCTGATCATCGGCCTCGGTGCCTCGGCGGTCGGATTCTTCCTGGGTATGGCCCACGGCGGACTCTTCGGCGGGCTCTGGTAACCGCCGCTCGACGCCCCCGCCCGGCATAGGCCGGGGGCCACAGTTCCGTACGCCCAGACGGGGCGCTCTCGGGGCACAGTAGGCTTCGGCGCGAGAGCCGGAGCCCCTGTACCCATGGGGACACACCAGCCCGAGGAGCGCCCCGAATGAGTCTGACCCTGAGGACCATCAGTCGCGAGCAGCATCTGGCGTATATCCAGAGCCTGCCGTCGGCAAGTCATTGCCAGGTCCCGGCATGGGCGGATGTGAAGAGTGAATGGCGTTCGGAGAACCTGGGCTGGTTCGACGAGCGGACCGGCGAACTCGTCGGCGCGGGCCTCGTGCTCTACCGGCAGTTGCCCAAGGTGAAGCGTTACCTGGCCTACCTCCCCGAGGGCCCGGTCATCAATTGGTACGCACCCAACCTGGACGACTGGCTGCAGCCGATGCTCGCGCATCTGAAGCGGCAGGGCGCCTTCTCCGTGAAGATGGGCCCGCCGGTCGTCATCCGGCGCTGGGACGCTCCCGCGATCAAGTCGGGCATCCAGAACCCCGAGGTGAAGCGCCTGCGGGACGTGGAGGCCTCGCACATCGAACCGCGTGCCTTCGAAGTCTCCGACCGGCTGCGGAAGATGGGCTGGCAGCAGGGCGAGGACGGCGGCGCCGGCTTCGGTGACGTACAGCCGCGCTATGTCTTCCAGGTACCGCTGGCCAATCGCTCCCTGGACGAGGTCCTCAAGGGCTTCAACCAGCTGTGGCGACGCAACATCAAGAAGGCCGAGAAGGCAGGCGTCGAGGTCGTCCAGGGCGGATACGAGGACCTCGCCGAATGGCAGCGCCTGTACGAGATCACCGCGATCCGCGACAAGTTCCGGCCGCGGCCGCTGGGTTACTTCCAGCAGATGTGGCGGGCCCTCAACTCCGAGGACCCCAACCGCATGCGGCTGTACTTCGCGCGGCACAACGGCGTGAACCTGTCCGCGGCGACGATGCTCGTCGTCGGCGGACACGTCTGGTACTCCTACGGCGCATCGGACAACATCGGCCGTGAGGTCAGGCCCTCGAACGCGATGCAGTGGCGGATGCTCCGGGACGCCTACGCGCTCGGCGCCACCGTCTACGACCTGCGGGGCATCTCCGACTCCCTGGACGAGACGGACCACCTGTTCGGCCTGATTCAGTTCAAGGTGGGCACGGGTGGAGAGGCTGTCGAGTACATCGGCGAGTGGGACTTCCCGCTCAACAAGCTGCTCCACAAGGCCCTCGACATCTACATGTCGCGCCGCTGACCGCGCTGACCCGGCACAATTCACAGAGCCACCAACAGTCCACAAACCTCTGATACACGGCAGCCACGAGAAAGGTTCCGGGATCCGGCCATGGCGCTCACGCTCTATGTCGACACCGCGCGCTGGCGGGCACACCACAAGCACGTGCTGGAGCAGTTCCCGGGAATCGTCCCGGTCTGCAAGGGCAACGGCTACGGCTTCGGCCATGAGCGCCTCGCGGAGGAAGCGACCCGCTTCGGCTCCGACGTCCTCGCCGTCGGCACCACGTACGAAGCCGCCCGGATCAAGGACTGGTTCAGCGGTGATCTGCTGGTCCTGACCCCGTTCCGGCGGGGCGAGGAGCCGGTGCCGCTGCCCGACCGCGTCATCCGCTCCGTGTCGTCCCTGGACGGCGTGCACGGCCTCGTGGGCGCCCGCGTCGTCATCGAGGTCATGTCCTCGATGAAGCGGCACGGCGTGAGCGAGCAGGAGCTCTCACAGCTGCACGCGGCCATCGAGGACGTACGCCTCGAGGGCTTCGCGATCCACCTGCCGCTCGACCGCACCGACGGCTCGGACGCCGTCGAGGAGGTCATCGGCTGGATGGACCGGCTGCGTGCCGCCCGTCTTCCCCTGCACACGATGTTCGTCAGCCACCTCAAGGCCAACGAACTCGCCCGCCTGCAGCAGCAGTTCCCCCAGACGCGCTTCCGTGCGCGCATCGGCACGCATCTGTGGCTGGGCGACCACGAGGCCACCGAGTACCGCGGCGCCGTCCTGGACGTCACGCAGGTCGCCAAGGGCGACCGCTTCGGCTACCGCCAGCAGAAGGTCGCCTCCGACGGCTGGCTGGTCGTCGTCGCGGGCGGCACGTCGCACGGCGTCGGTCTGGAGGCCCCGAAGGCGCTGCACGGCATGGTGCCGCGCGCGAAGGGTGTGGCCCGAGCGGGCCTGGCAACGGTCAACCGCAACCTGTCGCCGTTCGTCTGGGGCGGCAAGCAGCGCTGGTTCGCGGAGCCGCCGCACATGCAGGTCTCCATCCTCTTCGTGCCGTCGGACGCCCCCGAGCCGAAGGTGGGCGAGGAGCTGGTGGCCCATCTGCGGCACACCACCACCCAGTTCGACCGCATCGTCGACCGCTGATCACAGCCTGGCCGCCTGGAACAGGCCGGGCAGCCGGACCGACCGCAGGCCGAAGGGCCGGGAGCGACAAGCGTCGCTCCCGGCCCTTCGGTCTTTCCTGACCACCCCAGCGGCGTTCGCTCAGGGTGAAACGTCCGTCGGCGCCGCCGCTCCCCAGCGCACCGACGCCCCCTCGGTGGAGTGCGCCGCGTGCCGCGGGGGACGGGCCGCCTGCCCGAGGACGAAGACGTCCCGTGCGCCGTCCAGGACGCCCCCTGAGGGGTCATCGTCGCCGGACCGCCGCACCGGATCCCTCTCCGGCATCAGGATGTCGCGCACGACAACGGCGCACAGGTACAGCGTCCCCAGCAGGTGGACCGCGATGGCCAGCTGATAGCCCTCGGTCGGCAGGCCCTTGTGGGCGTCTCCGCTCGTCGTGTACGCGAGGTACAGCCAGATCCCCAGGAAGTACGCGACCTCGCACGCCTGCCAGATCAGGAAGTCACGCCAACGCGGCCGGGCCAGCGCGGCGAGGGGGATCAGCCACAGGACGTACTGCGGCGAGTAGACCTTGTTGGTGAGGATGAACGCGGCGACCACCAGGAACGCGAGCTGCGCGAAGCGCGGGCGGCGCGGCGCGGTCAGACCCAGCGCGCCCACTCCGAGGCAGGCCAGAAGCATCAGCGCCGTCGCCAGGGTGTTGACCGTGTCCGTGCTCAGCGGTTCGTCCATGCGCTGGGAGAGGATCAGCCAGAACGAACCGAAGTCGACGCCGCGCTCCTGGCTGAAGGTGTAGAACTTCGCCCAGCCCTCGCGGATGTGGAAGCCCGTCGCGTCGTGCGTGATCATGACGGGCAGGTTCACCACGAGCCAGGCGCCCACCGCGGCCCCGGCAGTCGTGAAGAAGGCCCGCCAGCGCCCCGCGCGCCAGCACAGGATGAGCAGCGGCCCCAGGAGCAGTGCCGGGTAGAGCTTCGCGGCGGTCGCCAGGCCGAGCAGGACCCCCGCCGAGAGCTGTCCTCCGCGGGCCCACATCAGCATCGCAGCGGCCGTGAGAGCGACGGCGAACAGATCCCAGTTGATGGTGGCGGTCAACGCGAAGGCGGGCGCCAGAGCGACCAACAGGGCGTCCCAGGGCCGGCGCCGGTGGGTGCGGGCGACGCAGACGGCGATGACCGCCGTGCAGGCCATCAGCATCCCGGCGTTGACCATCCAGTAGAACTTCTCCTGGTGCTGGATGCTGCCGCTGCCCGGCGTCAGCCAGGAGGCCACCTCCATGAACACACCGGTGAGCACCGGGTACTCGAGGTACTCCATGTCGCCCGGCAGCTTGTCGAAGTAGGGCACAAGCCCGTCGGCGAAGCCACGCCCCTGGTAGAGGTGCGGGATGTCGGAGTAACAGGCGTGCGTGTACTGCGAGCTCGCACCCATGAACCAGGCGCCGTCGTAGCACGGCAGCTTCTGCACCATGCCGAGCGCGAACATCCCGATGGCAATGAGCGCAATGACGCGTACAGGGGTCCACCATGTCGCCGCGTACAGCACTCTGCGGCCGATGGGACCGCCGATCAGCTCACTGCCGGCCGCGGCGACCTCATCCTCCTTGGTCGGCCGTACGGGATCCGGCTGTTGTGCACTAGTGGTCTTGTGCACGCTCGTGCGCGTCGTCTCTGCACTGGGCATGCCGCACATCCTGCCGTACGCACCTGAGAACACGGAGAGGGCCGCCACACCGGTGCGGTGTGGCGGCCCGCTCCCGGCCGCTACGACCCGAACCCGCGCAAGTTTAAAGTGTAAACATAAGGTTGACCAGAAAAAACAGCCT